>NZ_JAJNIR010000022.1:0-44293 GCF_022385935.1 Mammaliicoccus sp. J-M41
TCATCCTGAGCCAGGATCAAACTCTCCATAAAAGAAGTAAGCTTGATAAGCTCATTTTTGATTGGTTAAGCCAATCACTCTGAAGTACTTTCAGTACTCAATTATTGGAATTAACGTTGACATATTGTCATTCAGTTTTCAATGTTCATTTTAATCGCTACAAGAAACAATTATACTAGTTATTAAATATCAAGTCAAGTATTATTTTTAAAAAATAATAATTTGTTTTGTTCGGTTTGACTCAGCTTTTCAAGTGGTCGTTTCCGTTTCAATCAACTTGCATAATTTATATTACATTGTTATTTAGTTAATTTCAAGCGTTAAATTTACACTTTATTAACCTTTTTAACAATCGTTTTATTTTGCGATGTCTGTCTGTTTTGACGACTTTTATATAATATCAAGATATATACTATACGTCAACGATTTATATAAACAAAATTGTGTATTATTTCGCTTTATTAGGGACTATATATTTTAATAGAAATTATGCTATACTTTATCAGTATTAATAAGTATGGAGGGAATAGATTTGAAGCTATTTCGCAAAAAACCTACTAGTAAAATAAATAGAATTAGATCTTTTGCATTAGGATTAATCTTCTTAGGTATGATTGTTATGTACATAGGTGTATTCTTCTTTTACTATTTTAAGAGCCAAATTGTATTTAGTATATTCTTAGTTTTAGGAATGTTAGCTCTTGGTCTTTCATTTATAGTTTACTTTTGGATTGGCATGTTGAGTTCTCGGACTATACAAGTGCAATGTCCAAACTGTGATCATTATACAAAAATGTTAGGACGAGCAGATATTTGTGCTAATTGTAATCAACCTCTTACATTAGATAAGAATTTAGAGGGTAAAGCCTTTAATCAAGATTATAATAATAAGCGCAAATCTAAGAAACTAGAAGAGCAGCAAACTGAAGAACATACTGAAGAAAAGAAAAAAAGCTAAAGGCATCCGCCTTTAGCTTTTTGTTTTATTTATTCTTGTTTTGACATTCTGGACAAACACCATATATTTCCATTCTGTGGTGCGTTACTGAAAAACTAGTGACATGTTGTGCCAATTGTTCTACTTCATCTAATCGTGGATAATGAAAATCAGATATCTTACCACATTGATCACAGATAATATGATAGTGATTATGTGTTTCAAAATCAAAACGACTTGAAGCGTCACCGTATGTTAATTCTTTAACAAGCCCAGTTTCTTTAAAAACTTTTAAGTTATTATAAACTGTAGCAACACTCATATTTGGAAATTGTGGTGAAAGTGACTGATAAATTTCATCAGCAGTAGGATGACTATCTGTTTCGATTAAATATTGAAGTATCGATTGACGTTGTGGTGTAATTCTAACACCAGTACTTCTTAAAGTACCAATTGCATCGTCTAACATATGTTCAACATTCTCAATATTTTGTTGCATCCTTACACCCACCTTCTAATTTATAATGATTATTATTTATAATATATCCCTTTTAGTAGCATTTTGTCAAACAATTAATCAGTATCCCGCTTCTGAGTTAACAATGTTTATTAACTTATCTGACTCATCATTTTCAATATGTTTGAGATTTTCAATTAGAATATCTGTACTTCTCTTTAAATTGTTAAGATCATTACCTGTAATATGAGCTGTGATAAACACATTATCTAAATCATATAGTCTAGAGTTTTCAGGTAATGGTTCTTCTTCAAATACATCTAAAGATGCATATCTAATTTCTTTACTATCCAATGCTTCATATAAGACACTTTCTGATACGACTGTACCTCTACCTACATTTATAAAATGTGTATCTTCATTCATATGTTTAAAGTCTTCTTTCTGTAGTAAATGTATCGTATCTTCTGTTTCAGGTAATACATTCACAACAAAGTCAGCTTTATGATATACATGACGTCTTTCTTCTATAGAATAAACTTCATCAAATCCAGGCACTTCATGTCCAGTTGTATTAATACCAATAACCTTCATATTAAATGCTTTAGCTACTTCAGCAGTTCTTTGCGGAATCTTGCCTGTACCTAAAAATAGAATCGTCTTTTCATTTATTGAATCAGGTTTAAGCTTATGATTAAATTCACGTTTCCTTTGAGACTCATATGAAGTACTGAATAATTTAATATCATTTAGAATATATGCAAAAATAAATTCAGCGATTTGAATGGCATGTACCCCTCTTGCATTAGTCAGTTTAATTCCTCTATCTTGAATGTAACCTAATGGTAATTGATTCACGCCTGTAGCAAACCATGCGATCAGTTTGATGTTCTTACATTTATCTAAAAATGAAGGAGTTACTTCTCCATGATAACTAACTAGTACATCAACATCTTCTAAATCTTCATCACGTGCTTCATTCGGATGCTTATAAAATTTAAAATCTACATTAGGAAATGTTTCTTTTAATCTCTCTTCTTGTTCTTTTAGCCTCATTAAAGTAACGACTTTCATTTATATCATTCCTTTATAAAGTTTTTTAAGTCTTCAATTTGAGTTTTAACTTTTACTTTGTCAATTTTATGTATGACAGTACCTCCTTCATCTAAAACAAAAGTCGTTCTAACGATCCCCATTGATTCTTTACCAAATGATTTCTTCAATTGATATACGCCTACTTCTTCAGAAAGCTTATAGTCTTCATCTACTAGTAAATCAAAATTCAAATTATGTTTATTAGAGAAATTAGCATGTTTCTTTTCACTATCTCCACTAATACCATAAACTTTCGTATTTAACTCATTAAAATCTTCTAAGTTATCTCTAAAATCACATGCTTCTGTCGTACATGTCGGTGTATTATCTCTAGGGTAAAAATAAACAACGACTTTAGACCCTTTTAAGTCCTCATTACTAATTAATTCACCATTTTGATTCTTTAACTTGAAATCCGGAAATTTTTCACCAATTTGTATCATATTTTACACTCCTTATAAACGATAGATGTTTAATTTTATGATACGATATAAATGAAAATAATTAAATTAAAAGAGGTTGATAATATGGAATTTACAAAAAGTGAGTACTTACAAACACTTTCAAATGAATATATTCTTGGTGGTGTCAATTCACCATCTCGTTCATATAAAGCTGTAGGTGGTGGCGCACCTGTAGTTATGCAAAAAGGTAAAGGTGCGTATTTTTACGATGTTGATGGCAATAAATATATTGACTATCTTCAAGCATATGGACCAATCATAGCTGGACATGCACATCCACATATAACGGAAGCTATAAAAGCTGCAGCTGAAGATGGTGTATTATTCGGTACACCTACTGAATATGAAATTACGTTTGCTAAAAAACTACGAAATGCTATTCCATCATTAGAAAAAATTAGATTTGTAAACTCTGGTACTGAAGCTGTTATGACAACAATTAGAGTTGCACGCGCTTATACTAAGCGAGATAAAATCATTAAATTCGCTGGATGTTATCACGGACATTCTGACTTAGTACTTGTTGCTGCAGGAAGTGGCCCATCTCAACTTGGCACACCTGATTCTGCTGGTGTACCGAAAAGTGTAGCACAAGAAGTTATTACAGTTCCTTTTAATGATATAGATTCATTTAAAGAAGCTATGAAACATTGGGGCGATCAAGTTGCTGGTGTTTTAGTAGAACCAATCGTTGGAAACTTTGGTATGGTTGAACCTAAAGAAGGCTTTTTAGAAGCAGTAAATGAAGTAACACATCAATACGGTGGTTTAGTTATTTATGATGAAGTTATTACAGCATTTAGATTCCATTACGGTGCTGCACAAGATTTATTAGGCGTTTATCCTGACTTAACTGCATTTGGTAAAATTATTGGAGGCGGCTTACCAATCGGTGCATATGGTGGACGTCAAGAAATCATGGAACATGTTGCACCACTTGGTCCAGCATACCAAGCAGGTACAATGGCGGGTAACCCACTTTCAATGAGAGCTGGAATTGCTTTATTAGAAATATTGGAACAACCTGGTGTTTACGATAAATTGAATCAATTAGGTCAACAATTAGAAGAAGGTTTATTGGAATTAATTAAAAAGCATAACGTTAAAGCAACAGTTAATCGAATCAAAGGTGCTTTAACACTTTACTTTACAGACGAAAAAGTTGAAAACTATGTTCAAGCGGAAAATACTGACGGTGAACAGTTCGCAAAATTCTTTAAGTTAATGTTAAATCAAGGTATTAATTTAGCACCTTCTAAATATGAAGCATGGTTCTTAACAACTGAACATACTGAAAAAGACATAAATCAAACATTAAATGCAGTTGATTACGCTTTCTCTCAATTATAAACTTGAAAAGTTAGCCAAAACGTTGTATAACCAATATATACTAGGCTTGTGATATTTGTTACAACCCTGTTTTAAAAACAAAAAGGAATGGTTCTATGAAATTTGGGGCAAGAATATTTAAAACTGGTATCGCGATTGTCCTAGCAATATTTATAGCTAATTTACTCCCAGGACCGGCAATGATAACATCAATAGCTGGTGTTGCTGCAATGGTCGCCATGCAACCAAGTGTCTATCGTTCGTTCAAAACGATTGTAGAACAATTTCAAGGTAATGTTATTGGTGCGATTACAGCTGTTGCCATATTCTCTATATTTGGTAACAATGTTGTATTTATAGGCTTAACAGCGATTATCATTATTTCAATACTTTACAAATTTAATCTACAACATGTTTCTAACTTAGCAGTTGTAACAGCTTTAATCATACTTGGACATCACGAAGGAGATTTCTATATCTCTGCGTTCTATCGTTTCGTCTTAGTTATGATTGGTGTGTTAAGTGCTTTCCTTGTTAACTTTACGTTTTTACCACCGAAATTCGAAACTAAAATGTATTATAACTCACTTAATATTTCTACTGATATATTTAAATGGTTTAGATTAGTGTTAAATAGTACAACTGAGTTTCACTACGTAAAGCAAGATTTAGAAACAATCAGAACACGTATCGTAAAGCTTGAACAATTTTATTTATATTATAAAGAAGAAAGAGCTTACACTAAGAAACAAGCTTTTAGTCAAATGCGTAAGAAGATTCTTTTCAAAGAGATTATTGCATCAACACGTAGAGCATATGAAGTATTAAGGAAAATGAATCGTTACGAAAACGATATTCATAACTTAAATGATGATCTCAAAGTACAAATGAAGTTTGAACTGGATGAACTGATGGCACAGCATGAACAAATATTAGTAAGGATATCACAAAAAGCTAAACACGAAATTGATCAAGTTCCTGATTATTTAGTAGAACCTTATAAAGAAGATTTAATGGAAATATTCATTAAAGATATTATGGAAAATCCTGATCAAGAAGATTACTATATTGAGAACGTCATGCAAGTTATTTCAGCAATGTTAGATTATAAAGCGACTATTTTACATTTAGACAAATTATCTTCTAGTTATTTCAAATTTCATCCAGAAGATAGCGACATACAAATTGAAGATGAAGATTTTGATTTATAAAAGTAGACCTGAACAGATAACTGTTCAGGTCTATTTTTAATTCTCTTTATATATGGATTTTTTATATTGATTAACATTCATGACATTTCCATTAGCACTTCTATATAATAAATGGTTTTCATTTATTTGATTAGGACTTTTCACACCTACTGCTGCTGCTAAATTAAATAACCCTTCATGTAAACTCACAATATAATTTGAAACTCTGTATTCTTTTTCTGATACAACTAAAGCAGATTCTTTTTTTGGATCTGTAGTAGCTACACCTACTGGACAATTATTTGTATGACATTGTTGAGCCATAATACAACCTACATTAATCATTAAACTTCTTGCTACATTAACGAGGTCTGCACCTAACGCTAAAGCAATAGCAATTTGATCAGGTGTGATAAGTTTTCCAGATGCAAATACTTTCACTTTATCCCTTATTTTAAATTTTTTAAGTTCTACATCTAATATTGGTAATGCAGAAAATAATGGCAAACCAACTGTATCGACAAGTTCTTGATAAGTCGCACCTGTTCCACCTTCTCCACCGTCGACTGTAATAAAATCAGGAATAATGTTTGATGATACCATTTCATGTATTAATTTCTTTAAATCATTTATGTTTCCGACAACTATTTTTATGCCAACTGGTTTGTCAGATAGTTCTCTTAACCTCTGTACAAATTGTAACAACTCTTTATTATTATGAAGAAATTCAAACCTATTAGGTGAGTTAACTGTTTCAAAAGGCGTTACATTTCTAATTTCAGCAATTTCTTCTGTTACTTTTGCCCCTTCAATATGTCCACCTCTCGTTTTGGCACCTTGCGCTAACTTTAATTCAAATGCCTTCACTTGTTTCATGTTAGCTTTTTCAAAAAATTCTTTCTCATCAAAATTCCCTTCTTTATCTCGAACGCCAAATAAACCTGGTCCTATTTGAAAGATGATATCACAATCTCCACTTAAATGATGATTGCTTAATCCTCCTTCTCCTGTATTCATCCATGAACCGCTTCTGCCCAAACCTTTTGACAATGCAGTAATTGCATTTTTACCTAGTGCACCATAGCTCATACCTGATTGTCCAACCAACCTATTAACGATAAATGGATGTTTTAAGTCACCACCTATAATTATCTGGTTATCTGTTGTTAATTTATATGGATCAACATCTTTTTGTTTTTGTTCTTCTTTACGATCAAAAAGTCCTTCATTAGAAATTTCATAAATAAAAGTAGACATTTGTTCATCTTGGTTAATTTCTAATTCGTCTTGGTCTACTGGAAACATTGTATTTTGTAAATAAAATCCTGGCTCTTCAAATTTTCTCAACGACCCAAAACTTTCGATTCTATTTTTATATTTACCTGGCATGACGATATTTAAATATTGTTTTCTTGAAAATGGTTTTCCAGCATTATCATTTAATATTAAATACTGTCTAAGTTCTGGTCCTATACTTTCTAAAAAGTATCTCACTCTACCAAGTACAGGGTAATTTCTTAATACACTATGATGCTTTTGCCTTTTATCTATAACATACAAAGAAATACAAGCAATAATACCACCAATAATGATGACAAAGAATAAAATATTCACAATCAATTGTAGTATGCTTAAAAAAGTCATAAAAATTCCCCCTCAGTCTATCTCTATTAAATTAATAATAGCATAGAATGAGGGGGTGTTGTAATTTTACCCGAACGATTGAATATTATATAAGTTGTAATAACTTCCTTGTGCTGCCATTAATTCTTTGTGTGAACCAACTTCTTCAATTTGTCCATTTTGAATAACAACTATTTTATCCGCATGTGTAATCGTTGATAATCTATGCGCAACGATTAAAGTCGTTCTTTCAGTACTTAATATTTCAAGTGCATCTTGGATGATTTTTTCACTTTCTAAATCAAGTGCACTCGTCGCTTCATCAAGTACTAACACAGGAGGATTATTCAAGAATATTCTTGCAATAGATACTCTTTGTTTTTGTCCACCTGATAATTTCACACCACGTTCGCCGACTTCTGTATCATAACCATTTGGTAATGACATAATAAAGTCATGTGCATTTGCTTTTTTACTTGCCTCTATAACTTCTTCGTCAGTTGCATTTGGTTTTCCTAATAAAATATTTTCTTTAATAGAATCAGAGAATAAAATATTATCTTGCTCAACCATACCTACTTGATTTCTGAGACTTTCAGTTGTGAAATCTTTAACGTTATGATTATCAATACTAATGCTACCTTTCGTCACATCATAGAATCTTGGCAGTAAACTAATAAGTGTTGATTTACCGCCACCACTCATACCTACAAATGCGACCGTTTCACCTTTATTAATATCTAAGTTAATATGTTTGAGCACTTCATCTTCATAATCATTATATTTAAAAGATACGTCATCAAACGTAATGTGCCCTTCTTTAATGACAATGTCTCGTGCGTCATCTTCATTTTTGACATCATATTTTTCATCAAACAAATGAAATACTCTGTCCATTGAAGCGATACTTTGCGTTAAAGTTGTAGATGATGAAACCAATCTTCTTAAAGGTCCGTATAACTGTTCAAGATATGCTACAAATGCTGCTAATGTCCCAACAGTTAAATTCCCTTGAATAACAAGAAAACCACCGATACCTACTACCAATAATGGACCAATATCTGTGACTGTATTAATAACTGCAAATGATTTGGCATTCCATTTCGTATGATCAGTTGCTTTAGTTAAGAAGTTTTGGTTCCTTTTATCAAATCGTTTTTCTTCATTTTTTTCTATAGCAAAACTTTTTATAACAGACATCCCTGAAACACGTTCATGAAGAAATCCTTGAAGTTCTGCTAAACTTTGCGATCTTCTTCTCGTTAAACTACGTAATTTTCCGAAGAAGTAATAAATACTAAATATAAATACTGGGAAAATCGCAATTGCCGTAAATGTTAATTTAATATCTAAAACAAACATAATACTTAATGCGATGACGATTGTTACTAAATCTAACCAAACATTCATAAGTCCTGTAAGGATAAAGTCTTTAGTTTGTTCAACGTCATTAATTACTCTTGATATAACTTCCCCTGCTTTATTATTAGCATAAAATCTTGAGCTTAATGCCTGTAGATGTGTGTATAATTTTTTACGAATATCATACAGAATTTTATTAGATGTCCATTGTGCTAAATATTGTCTGAAGTATTCTATAGGTGGTCTTAGTACAACAAATATAAATCCCATAATTAACATTGCATATGTTAATTTTTCTGTTTTTTGTCCAATTGATAGTGCACCATTATTAATGACATCATCGATTACATATTTAATCAGTAATGGAAGTAATAATGGGATACCAAATTTCAAAATTCCAATGATAATCGTACCTACAATATGCCATTTGTATGGTTTTACAAATTGTAAATACCTTTTAATCATTATTGTTCCCCCAATCTTAGTCCAAACGAAACAGCCTAGCTTTAGCTAGGCTGTGATATTTTCATTCTCAAGAATTACGTCTATCAATTGAATGAAATCTTTCTTGCCAAACTTTAATAAAGTCTGGCGCAAATGGTCCTTTCTTGCGTTCAATCCATTGTTGTAGAATATCAACATTTCTTCTAAGTATTACATCAATGTCTTTAGGATAATTCATTTGTTTCATATGTTGTTTATATTCATCTTCATCCAACAAATGATATTTGCCGCTTGGATAAACTTTAATGTCTAAATCATAATCGATATATTTAATCGCTTCTTCATCACAAACAAATGGTGATGATAAATTACAATAATAATAAACACCGTCTTCGCGGAACATACAAATGACGTTAAACCAATATTCTGAATGGAAATAAACAATCGCTGGTTCCCTTGTTACCCAAGTTCTACCATCACTTTCTGTTACGAGTGTACGATTATTCCCACCGATAATAACATGACTCGTACCTTTAAGAATTGTTGTTTCAGACCACACACGATGTATATTACCATCATGTTTATAACTTTGTATTTTAATTACTTGGCCTTCTTTTGGTATGGATTCTTTGACCATGTTCCACACCACCTTTTAAATATTTACCAAGTTATTATATCATATTTAAATAAATAAGCTAAAATTATGTTTCTTGTCATTATCCATTGAGCTGATTAAAAATTTTACTCATAGATGTTGAAAATGATAACTGGTCTTTTTCTTCTTTTTTTATCCATTTATATGGGTAATCAAAATCACTTTTTTGAGTATGCGCTCGGTATACATTCATATTCCATGTCATATGTGTAAAAACATGCTTAGTTGTAAATTCAGGCGTTTGATCGATATCAATGACTGCATCTAATGTTTCTTCAATGCTGTGTATACTTTCATCAGCTTCAAACATTGGAAATTCCCACATGCCATTTAATAATTTTGTATCTCTTTGGCGTACTAATATCTCGCCAGAACGATTCGTGATATATAATACGTTAAAATCAATTGTCTTTTTCTTTATTTTTTTCTTTTTAACTGGTAATTCATCCACTACACCATTAGCAAATGCATAACAATGTTTTTGAACAGGGCACATAATACATAAAGTCTTTTTAGGTGTACAAATGGTTGCTCCTAATTCCATCATTGCTTGATTAAAATCTCCTGAATGGTCTTCTACAAATGGCTGTAATTCATCTTCATATAATTTTTTCGTCTTCGGTGCAGCTATATCACTGTCATTACCAGTCAATCTACTCCACACTCTTAACACATTACCATCAACTGCTGGTATCGGATGATTATGCACGATACTCATAACTGCTGCATTTGTATATGGTCCAACACCTTTTAACTTTTTAAAATCATCAGGGTTATCTGGTACTAATCCGTGATAACTATGGTGAACTTCTTTAACCGCTTCTTGAAAATTTCTAACCCTAGAATAATAACCTAAACCTTCCCAATATTTAAGTACATCTTCTTCGTTTGCTTCACTCAAACTTTCTATAGTTGGGAAACGCTCAATAAATGCTTTGTAATATGGTCGAACCGTATTAACCTGTGTTTGTTGCAACATTACTTCACTTAACCAAATATAATATGGATTTGATGTTTCTCTCCACGGCATTTGTCGTTTATTTTTATGAAACCAATTAAGCAAATCGTCTTTAAATTGTTTCGTTTCTATCATTTATGACACTACTTTCTTGTGAATTGCTTTCAGATTACTATGCATATGCTATATAATATATATCATATAGATTAAAGTAAAGTGGTGATTTTTATGGATACTGGTACACACGTTGTCATGGGTGTTGCGTTAACTGGTCTTGCGACATTAGATCCACATGTTACACCTACATTTGCTGCAGTGGCAACTGGTATAATGGTTGGATCACAAATACCTGATATTGATACAGTATTAAAATTAAAAAATAATGCGATATATGTTAAAAACCATAGAGGTATCACTCATTCTATACCTTTTACATTATTATGGCCTTTAATATTAACGTTTCTAATATTCGTTATCTTTCCAGGAGTAGATGTCTTGCATATTTGGTTATGGACGCAATTTGCCGTATTCTTTCATGTTTTTGTAGATATTTTTAATTCATATGGTACACAGGCGCTTAGACCGATATCTAATAAATGGATTCAATTAAGTATTATTAATACGTTTGACCCCATTATCTTTGTAGCACACTTAGTTGCCATACTGCTCTGGACACTCGGTGTTAATGCTGGCATTGCCTTTGGTACATTATACTTCTTGTTAATATTCTATTATATTGTGCGATTTATATTACAAAAAGCGATAAAAGACCAAGCTTTAAAACAAATACAACAAGAAGATAATCCCGTTAAAATATTTGTTGCACCGACAATACGATTTATGGAATGGCGAATTGCTATTCAAACTGAAACACATGATTATGTTGGACGTAGTTATGGTCGTAACGTAGCATTTAATGATGTATTCAAAAGACAAGCATTCCCGAATGACCATATAATGGCTTATGCTAAATATGATGAGAATTTAAGATCTTTCTTAAGTTTCAGTTCTATTTATCGATGGGAAGTTACAAGAATAGATAAAAAAACAACAGAACTAAGATTTATTGATTTAAGATATTTGAAGAATGGTCATTACCCATTTGTAGCTATACTACATTTAGATGATGATATGAAAGTGACAAACTCATATATCGGCTGGGTATTTACCGAGGAGAAATTAATGAAAAAACTTGAAGCATAGAAACACAAATAAGGCTGAGACGGTTAGATCGTCTCAGCCTTATTTTTTATTTAAAGTATTCAGTTTTATAAGCTTTATTAATATTGATCCAAGCTAAATAGATAAATGCTACTTCAAAATAGAACAGAATATGATATGGCAAATTCGTAACGGATGCGTTACCTAACACCATTGATTGTTGGAACCCATTAATAATATAGAATAATGGATTGAGTTTTAAAACATTAACCCAAACTGCATACATATTATTAGGTACGTACAATATCGGTACGACAAATAATAATACAATCAATAATCCGAAAACGATAAACCGTGCAGAATATACATATTTACCAAACACACCAATAATCGATGCTACTGGTACAAGTAATATGTATGCCATTACTAAATAATAGAAAAATCCTAAATGGTTAATTTCGATTAAATTTGATGTCGAAAATGTTGAAACAATCCCAGTAAGCGTTACAACAATCAAGAATATGATCATTGTTAAAAATACTTGTGAAGAAGCGCCAACATAGTACGGTACTGATAATCTATTATAAAGTGCCCCTTGTTTTCTGACTGTCTTTTCAGAATTAAAAAGTGATAAAAAGACCCACATGTAAGCGAAAAAGCCAATCAACTTATAATAAGACGTTGATTGTTGTACATCTATCGCATCAGTAATCCATAACTTCAAATATGTGAAGATCAATAATACTAACATGATAGCAAAAGCAGATACATAATATTTATAATGAGTTTTAACTTCATAGAAGCAATATTTAAGCATATGTGGAAAATGTTTAATATGTTGTTCAAATAATTCGTTCATATTGACCTCCTATAATTGTATAAAAATCCATTTGTTTTCTGCTAAGTCTGCTATCATAAAGCCATCTCTTGATTTAACGACCCAAGTGTCACTTGAAATATTGTATTTCTTAACTAATTTAGCTTTGTTTTTCATATCAAATGTAAAACCAGTTAATTGATTGTCACTGTTGAAAACCATATGTACTTTTTGGCCTTCCATTTGTTCATTAAATCGGTTTGCTTTATCAGCTGTAATGGTCTCAGAAACTTTCTTATGTGATTTATGCATAAAGCTGTTATAAAAATCAATATAATTTAAATAACTATCATCAACATAATCTTCTAAATCTGACCAATCAACGTCTTCATATAGTCCTGCAGGATTGAAAAAGTACAAGTTATTCTTTTTAGAGATATAAGTCTTGTCATCTACTTCAAGTCTATAATTAGATTGATTTTCACCTGTTACATCTACAAAACTATATTGAGGTAATTTCAACTTTGAGCCTTTGGATGAAGGTGTGAGTTCTGTATCATGTTTTAGCGATAGGACATAAGCTGACTTATCTATGTATTTAGGTTCACTATTTGTTGTGATGACCTGTTTTGATGTAACTTCTTTTTCTGTAGGAGAGCTCCCTACACCTATAAACATAAATAGTGCTGCTAATGTAGCACCAAAGATAAATGTTAAGCCATAAAATATCATTTTCTCAATAGATTTCGGCACTCTACCGTATTGATATTTACGCATTCTTTTATAACCTTCGCCGTGCGCTATAGGAAGTTCTTGCTGAGACATCTTCCATTTAAGATCGTAAAGTTCTTTTTGGTCTTTATCTTGAATTTGATTATATTTCTTATGATATTCTCGGTAATGACCTAATACTTCTTTAACGGTACCTTCTTTTCTAACTTGACCATAAGTTAACCAGATAAGATAGTTACTCATCTTCTCAATTGAGTGTATATGGTCATCGATTACGACAGCAGCACGATCATATTCTTTTTGTTCATTTAAAAATTCATGGAACTTCTTCTGAAATGATTCGTCTAAGTATTGAATGATATTAGTAAAAATTGCAACGGTAGGTCTCATATATTTGGCTATACTAACTAATAATTGAGCATATTCCGCTTCATTAATATCTTGGCACGTCTTTGAAGCTTTATCCGATAATTTAGCAAAGCTTAATATTTGTCTTTGAATCGTCGTAATGTCTCTAATTTCTACACCGGATAAACTCAAAGTACGAATAATCATTTCATTCAATGTTTGATGATCATCAGCTTTATGCCTAACATCCGCTAAAAATGTTTGCGCATGATTTGTTACTTTACCTAAATTAGGTGCAACTTCTTTAATCATTAATTTACTGATCATTTCTTTACCAGACTGATCATCGCCGATAATGCCCAGCACTTCACCTCTATAAAGATGCACGGTAACATTTTTAAGTACAATGTCCTTGTTAAGGTGCTTTAACTTAAATAATGATTTAAATTTATTCTGTTCTTTACTTATATAATAATATTTAGTTGCGTTAACAACTCTCAGTAATATTTGCTGTGTCATTCTGCACCACCATTATAGTTGTAGAAGACTTACAGGAATGCCTTCTTCAATTTTTGATCCTTTTAATCTAAATCCCCAAGCAAATACACCATTAATGCGTTCTACTTTAAAGTAACTAGGTGTGTCACCTATTAAGCCATATACTTTTCCTACTTCTATTTTTGAAGTGTCGACAAGGTAACTTTCTGCTATGAGCGCTTTTCTCTTATATACTTCATATTCATTTAGTATACCCATCATTTCTGATTTTCTCATCTTTTCGCGATATTCAGCAATTGCGTTTTTTAGTTCATATTCTGTCATTTCAACAAATTTTTTATCATTATTCATCTACAATACCACTTTCTACTAATTTGTCATTAATCATTTCAAATGTATACCCTTTTCTTACGAGTGCTTGAATAACATGTGACTTAAGTTCATATCCATTATATTTCTTTTGATATTTATTATATACCTTTTCCAAATCTTTCATCAAAATATTTTCAACATCATCAGATGTCGGTTCAATATTCAAATCTGTTAGATGTTCATTGATTAATGAAAAAGCATAGCCTCTTTGTTGAAGTGTTTGGACAATCGTTTGTTTTAAACGGTTAGGAGGTTGTTTCTTTTTTTGCATAATCTTTTCTGCGATATTCGGAATTCGATCTTCCGACATTTCCATTTCAAACTTTTCTTTGAATTCGTATACTAAATCTTGTTCTATACCTTTTTCTTTAGCTACTCTTTCAAAATGGTCAGGACCTTTATCCGTTGTTTTTAAAATGGTGTTTTTTAAACTTTCAATATAATCTTTATGGTCTATGTATTTATTAGATTGACAATACTCTATCACTCTATCAATTAAGTCACTGCCATATTCTTTGTCAGTTAAATATTTTTCTACTTCATATTTCGTACGCTTTTTATGAGATAAATAGACAATCGCTTGATTAAGTGCCTGTCTATATTGATCGTAGTCCTTAATTTCTTGTAACTTACTTTTTGTAATTTCTAAATCTTTTCTTAAATTAAAGTAGATGTATGTTGCTTGATCAATACCCATTTCAAATTCATTATTAATAAATAAATTTAAACGTTCTTTGTTTTTCTTTTGTACTTCAAGTTTAGTTATTTTAAGCATTTTACATCCCTCCACACATATATATAGGATACAATAAAACACACTGAGTTTAAAAGTTTAATCTCTTAACTCAGTGTGTTTATTATTGATTTAATTCATTTATAGCTTCAGTATACTCTGATTCAGTAATATAATTCTGTTGTTTCATTTTTTCAAGTGTTGTTTTGATACGTGTCATATAACTATCACTAATATTATTAATATCAAAATTGGATGGTGCATTTACGACACTAGCTAAAATTGCACTTTGTAATACCGTTACTTGAGGAAGGTTTGGATTATTTTTATCGACTGTCGCACCGAAGTAATAATTTGCCGCTTCCTCAATCGTATAATTATTTTGACCGAAATAGATATTATTGACATAATAACTCAAAATATCATTCTTACTATATTTATCTTCAACACGTTTCGCCACAAACATCTCTTTCACTTTTCTTGTCAGTTGCGTTTCATTCGTATAGAAATAGTTTTTAACGACTTGTTGTGTAATCGTACTTCCACCTTGTGTAAGTTCACCATTTTTCAAACTTACAGCAAGCGCACGTGATACACCTCTTAAGTCAATTCCATCATGATCATAAAATCGTTTATCTTCAACTGCTACAAAAGCATTTTTAGTATAATCAGGCATATCTTCAACTTGAACATAAGATTGTTTATCTTCAATTTTTACTAAATCATCAACATCAGATGTTCTTGACCACATATACATAACTGCTAAATAAAAAACAATCGAAAGTATAATAAGTATTGTTACAAGACCAAATAGCTTTGAAATTCTTTTTCTCTTTCTCGGCTGTACAGGTTCTTGATAATAATGTTGATATCTTCTATATTGAACTTCTTCTGAATTAGGTTGTGGTATTTCATTCTTCTTATTCTTAAATAGCCCCATCTGTATTCTCCCTTATTCATATTTCTTACATCATTATAGCTTGTAATAATGAATTTAAACACTTCTTTTTACTGAAAAACAACAAAATCAGTCCTGAGTCTTATTTATAAGTATAACTTTTAGCGTATTTGGGTATAGATAACGATAAGGAGGAATTTTAAATGGCAAAAATTAAAGCAAACAAAGCACTCGTACAAGTCTTAAAGAATTGGCAAATTGACCACGTATATGGCATACCTGGTGATTCAATAGATAAAGTCGTAGATGCACTTAAAACAGAAGAAGATAACATTAAATTCTATGATGTAAGACACGAAGAAGTTGCAACTTTAGCTGCTAGTAGTTATGCTAAATTAACAGGCAAGATAGCAGTAGCATTAAGTATTGGTGGTCCTGGCGCAATACATATGTTAAATGGTATGTATGACGCTAAAATGGATAATGTCCCTATGCTCGTTTTAGCAGGTCAAACAGATTCGAAATTATTGGGCACGAAATTCTTCCAAGAAGTTAATTTGACAGCCCTATTCGAAGATGTAGCCGTTTATAATAAACAATTAGAATCAGCTGAAAATGTACATGAAATTGTAGATGAAGCTATCAAAACTGCATATGCTAAAAAAGGCGTTGCAGTATTAACGATTCCAAGTGATGTTCTAGGTGAGAAAATTGAAGACAATGTCCCTAGAGAAACGTATAAATTTGAAAATGCAGTAACTTACGCTAAAGATGAAGATGTTAAAAAAGCTGCAGAACTTATAAATAAAAGTGAAAAACCGGTCGTCCTAACTGGTGTTGGTGCTAAAGATGCTAAGGAAGAATTACTTAACTTCTTAGATCATATCGATGCACCTGGTTTAATTACATTACCAGCAAAAGGTATCATACCGGATAAACATCCTAATTTCATGGGTAACTTAGGTAAAATTGGTACTAAACCAGCATTTGAAGCATCTAAAGATGCTGATTTATTAATTTTAGTTGGTACGAATTATCCATATGTAGATTATTTACCTGATAAAGATATACCATGTATACAAATTGATATTAATCAAACAAATATTGGCAAACGTTTTAATGTCGATGTCGGCTTAATAGGCGATACAAAAAATGTATTAGCTGCTTTAACAGAAGCATCTGAAAAAGTAACTGGTCGTAAATTCTTAAAAGCATGCCAAGAAAATATGAAAGCATGGAACAGATGGTTAGAAGAAGATAGAAATAATGACAGCAAACCAATCAGACCAGAATTACTAATGTCTGAAATCGAAAAAATTTCAACAGATGACACAGTATTTTCAGTTGACGTCGGCACTTCAACAGTATGGAGCACACGATATTTACAACTCGGTCACAACCATAAATTTATCACGTCATCTTGGTTAGGTACGATGGGCTGTGCATTACCAGGAGCGATTGCAAGTAAAGTCGCAAATCCAGATAAGCAAGCAATTGCTATCACTGGTGACGGTGGATTTGCAATGGTTATGCAAGACTTCGTTACAGCGGTACAATATAAACTACCAATTATCGTCGTCGTATTAAATAACCAAGAATTAGCATTCATAAAATATGAACAACAAGCAGCTGGTGAGTTAGAATATGCTATTGATTTAGGCGATATCGACTTTGCTAAATTTGCAGATAGCTGTGGCGGTATAGGCTATAATGTTGTAGATGTAGAAGATATCGCCCCTACACTTGAAAAAGCTAAAAATGCAAATAAACCTGTAGTTGTAAACGTAAAAGTAGATCCAGATGCTGCCCCATTACCAGGTAAAATAATATGGGACGAGGCAAAAGGATATGCAAAATTCGAAATAAGAACAGCATTAGAAGAAAACAGACTCGAAAAAATGCCACCACTCAAAACACTAATAAGAAGATTCTTCTAATAAAAATAAAAAAGCAGTGTAGTTTATGACGAACTTCACTGCTTTTTCTATTGGGTTAAAATTAAGTATTTTCAATAAAATTTTTAAAATAGCGTGCTGAGATGTGGAATTTTGTAAATTGTGATGGGAGTTGTTAAGTGCATTTTTAGGAATTGTAGTAATTAGAACGCTGTAACTTCCATTATTCTGAATTCTGGTAATTAGCTAACTCATCTAAATCTAAATATAGAATTTCTTATACCTTTTACCTATACTTTTGAAGTTTTGTTCACATACTCTTCGAATTGTAGTTTTACTATTCCCTCCTAACCACCATACTGCTTCGGTGATTGTGAATGGCTCTTGTTTTAAATAATACAGTTCTTGCAAATTATATTCATAAAGATATTTTTTATCCATGACAGACTCACAATATTGGCATGTACATTTCTGTTTGTCTTGTTCAATTTTTACTGTGAACATGCGATGACATCGAGGACATTTGATACCTGGCTTGATTTGTTCAAACGGTATTGTCACACCTTTACTGTATTGTGCATCAAATGAATTTCTTACTGATAATAGTTTCTGTTTAATTCTTATATTTTCTGATTGATTTTGATTTTTAAAAAGTTGGGTAATGGAGCCTAATTCTGAGGGTAAGATAACTTGATCTTTTAATATGTTTCTATTTTTAAAGTTAAAGTAAGGATTGGTAAAGACTAATTTTGAAATGACGGGTTTACCAATTTCTAGATAGTGACATAGTTTATTGAATTCATTTCTAGCTCGTTCCATTTGTATGAACGGTGAGGTAAATGAACTTCCAAAATTATTTTTTAACAACGTGTCTTCTAAATAATAAATGCCTTTATAATTCTTTATCTCGAATAAATATATTGCATAATCATCGATGACGATTGTATCTATTTGAATTTGACTATTGTATGCAAATTGAAAGTCATTCAAATATACGATATCCGTAACACAATCTAAAATGGCACTAAAATAATTTTCGCCATCGTTTCCACTTGATTTATTTTGGATTGATTTCAAAATATTTTCGGTTAATTCAGCGCGCCCTATTAATGATTGAAAATACTTTGTATCATGCTTACTTTCCATAAACCACGCTCCTTACATATTATAAAAAAATTATATAATAGCCTGCACAAAAAAACCACTCACTATAAAAGTGAGTGGCTCATCAAAGCATCTATTGAAGCAATGCAAGTGATTCACGGTTAAAGTCTTCTAAGTCGTCTGGAGTTCGACTTGTGACGATGCCATTGTCAACGACTACAGATTCGTCAACGACTTTTGCACCTGCATTTTGTAAGTCTTTTCTAACTGACAAGAAACTAGTAACAGTTCTGCCATTTAATAAATCTGTATCAATTAATAATTGAGGTCCGTGGCAAATTGCAAATGAAGGTTTTTCATTTTGTACGAAATGTTTAACAAATTCGCCAAAACGTCCTTGTTCATCTCCACGTAATAAATCTGGTGAAAATCCGCCAGGAATTAAGACTGCATCATAATCTGCAGCATTTGCTTCATCAATACCAACTTCTACTGTAACTTTTTCGCCTTTTTTACCAGTGATTTCTTTACCTTTTTCTTCACCAATAATAACAACTTCATGTCCAGCATCAGTTAATGCTTTTTGTGGACTTGTTAATTCAACGTCCTCGAATAAATCTGTTACAACTGCTGCTACTTTTTTACTCATAATATCAATCTCTTCCTTTCATAGTATGTCTAATATTTATATACCACTTTTGAAAGGTTTTAAACTTATTTTGCAACTAATTTTGCTACGACTTCTACTTGTGCTGTTTGTGGAAACATATCAATAGGTTGCATGCTTACGACTTTATATTTTTTAGATAAGTGTGCTAAATCTTTCGCTAAAGTTGATGGATTACAACTTGTATACACAAATGTTTTTGGATGAACGGATTTAATAAGTTCAACAGCTTTAATACCTAATCCAGTTCTTGGCGGATCAACTGTTATCACGTCTGGTTTAAAGCCTTCTTTAATCCATTTATCCATAACTTTATATGCATCACCAACTTCATAGTGTACATTATGACGATTATTGAGTTCAGCATTTTTCTTAGCGTCATCAATACCTTCTTTAATGATATCCATACCTCTTACTTCTTTCGCATTTTGAGAAAGCCAAATACCTATTGTACCTGTTCCGCAAAATGCATCTACAACTGATTCATTACCTGTTAAATTCGCTTGAGCTTCAATTTCACCGTACATTTTTGTAGCTTGTTCCGGATTTAATTGGAAAAATGAATCTGGCGATAAATCATAATAGTATTGACCAAGCGTTTCTGTAATTTGTTGTTTACCACTTACATGAATTGTTTGACTGCCTAGTACTCGTGATGTCTTCTCTTTATTAATATTGATGGATAAACTTTCAACGAAAGACAAATTCATGATTTGATCAATAAGAGACTGATTATACTTCAATTGATCATCCGTACAAACTAACGTAACTTGTATTTGTTGACTATGCTTTGCCACTCTCGTAACAATATATCTTAGCCCTTGTTCTTTATTTGGATTTCTACATACTTTAACTTGTAAATTCATCAAAATATTTCTCAGTTCATTCGTAACTTGAATCGTACGTTTGTCTTGAACTGGACATTTTTTAATATCAATTAATTGATGACTGTCTTTTTCATAAAGGCCTGCAATGAGTTGATTTCCTTTCTTCTGAACAGGAAATTGATTTTTATTACGGTATCCCCAAGGATTATCCATACCGATTGTAGGTTTTACAATTTTTGTTGGGATATTTTTTGCATATTTAGTTAACGCATCTTTTACAATTTGTGATTTGAATAAAAGTTGCGCATCATAATTTAAATGTTGCAGTTGGCATCCACCACAAATATCATAAACTTTACATTTAGGTTTAACCCTTTCTTTACTACGTTCACGGATTTTGACTACTTTCGCTTCTATAAAATTTGGTTTCGCTTTTACGACTTGGACAAGTCCAACTTCTCCCGGCAATAAACCTTCTACAAATGTTATCTTCTTCTTATAATAGCCAATACCTTCACCATTAATACCTAATCGTTTGATCGTTAAAGGAAACTTCTGTCCTACTTTTACTGAAACATTCATCTATGGTCACCATTAATCATGCATAGCTTGAACTTTTTTCTCAAGTTCATCAAGCAAAGCAATCCATTCATCTACATCAGATACTTCCATATCTTCAGGATTCATTGCTTCCATTTCATCTAAAAAGTCTGATAACCTTTGTTTGATTTCATTAAGTGATGTTTTTTTACTCATTTTAATACTCCTTTATTTTTAATAATATTATTATGAATGATAACAAGTATAAAAACAATCATAAATCAGTATTGGAAAATTTGATAACAAGTGTTACGCTCATAGATAGGAAAAAAATCAGAAAGAAGGATATATCATGATATACGACTTGAAAAGTCCTATTTCAATAAAAAACGACCCGTGGGAGGCCTATAACGATATAGACGAACACGGTTCATTACAACTGAGTAATATAGAATTTACAACGACTACACTCTGTAATATGCGTTGTGCACATTGTGCAGTAGGTTATACGTTACAATTACGAGACCCTGACACATTACCGATGGATTTAATTTTAAAGAGACTTGATGAAGTCCCTCATTTAAAAACAATCTCAATTACTGGCGGAGAACCAATGTTCAGTAAAAAATCAATTCGAGAAACTGTCGTTCCTTTATTAAAATATGCACACAAACGAGGCATTTACACGCAAATGAATTCTAATTTAACGTTACCACTTGATCGTTATTTAGAAATTGCTGAGTATATTGATGTTATGCACATTTCACATAACTGGGGAACAATCGATGAATTCAGTGAAGTTGGTTTCCATGTAATGGACAAGAAACCTCCTTTAAAAGTAAGATATCGACTATACGAACAAATGATTCAAAACTCTGCCACACTATCAGAACAAGGTATGTTTGTATCTGCTGAAACGATGTTAAATAAAAGTACTAAACCTTATTTACAAAAAATCCATAATGAAATTGTTCATGATATGAAATGTAGTCGTCATGAAATACATCCTATGTACCCTTCTGACTTTGCAAGTCAGTTAAATATTATGAGTTTAGATGAAATGAAAGATACTATTCATGAGATTTTAGACTTTAGAGATGAAGATACTTGGATGTTATTTGGAACGTTACCTTTTTACCCTTGTTTCATGAATGAATCAGACCAAAACTTATTATCTAGATTAAAATCATCTAAAAATGTAAGTTTAAGAAATGATCCAGATGGAAGAAGTAGATTAAACGTAAATGTATTTTCTGGAGATGTAATCGTTACAGACTTCGGCGATGAAACAGGATCTATCGCAAATATTAAACAAGATAAACTTGAAGATGTTTATCAAACATGGATGAATTCATCTTTAGCAAAATCACTTAACTGTCACTGTCCTAAAGTGAGATGTTTAGGTCCAAATTTACTCGTAAAAGATATGTACTATAAAGATGTCGACTTTAAAGCAAACGAATTAAGAATGAATCAATAATATAATAAAGGGCTAGGACAACAATTGTTGTCCTAGCCCTTTATTTAAATTAGATATATAGTTTTGTAGACATGAATTCTAATGTTTTCTTACTTTCTTTTCTTCTTTCTTGGCGTAGTTTCACTCTATCTTGCGCACTTTCATAGAACCATTTTTCATCATCTGTTTCAGGATATATTGCTGGAACTTCTGCTTTATTTCCTTCTTTATCTAAAGCTACAAATGTTAAAAAGCTATACGCTGCTAAATGTTTCTTTTGATTAATATTGTCTTCACTAATGACTTTTACGCAAATCTCCATAGATGATTTACCTGCATAAGTGACAAAAGAAACTAACGATATCACTTCACCTGTTCCGATTGGTTGTAAGAAGTCTACTGAATCCGTAGATGCTGTTACAACTGAGTTCCCACTATGTCTCATCGCTGCGATTGCTGCGATTTCATCAATTTCCGCCATTAATTTACCACCGAACATCGTATTGTGGTGATTTGTGTCCTCTGGAAATATTTGAATGGATTTGACACTTCTTGATTCTTTCATTGGTTTCTTCGTTTTCATATTATAACCCCGTCCAGTTTTGCTTATTTTTATTGAAAAAAATAGCCAGGTTTCCCTGGCTATTCATTCTTATTAATGATAATGTTCCTCATCATCAAAGACTTTCTTCTCTAGTGCTTCTTCAGCAGTATCAATTCGTACAGACTCTCTACTATCGAATGTTTGAACAAGATACATCATTAATGCGCCGCCAAATGTAAAAATTGCGAACACAAATGCGATCATTACACTCCATTCCATTGGTGTACTCATGATATCCCCTCCTTTGAATGGCTATAAAGACTTTATTTATCTTTATTATACATGATGTATTCTTAAATGGCTATCTTTTAAAATGCCCAATTACCATCTCTAAATACTGGTTCTTTTTCACCATTTTCCAAAATACCATCAATTGATAAATCTTTGCTACCAATCATAAAGTCAACATGTGTTGTGGAATCATTTAAACCATTTTCAGCTAATTGTTCAGCAGTCATATCTTTGCCACCTTCGATACAAAATGCATAAGCAGATCCTAATGCAATATGACAAGAAGCATTTTCATCAAATAATGTATTATAGAATAACGTGTTCATGTTAGAAATTGGTGAATCAACAGGTACTAATGCTACCTCACCTAGTCGTTTTGAACCTTCATCTGTTTCTAGAATCGATTTCAAAATTTCTT
The DNA here is from genome assembly GCF_022385935.1 of Mammaliicoccus sp. J-M41. NCBI lineage: Bacteria > Bacillati > Bacillota > Bacilli > Caryophanales > Staphylococcaceae > Mammaliicoccus > Mammaliicoccus sp. J-M41. The sequence goes on from NZ_JAJNIR010000022.1 coordinate 23,819, forward strand.
CACCAACACCTGCTTTGTAGTCTACTACTTCACCATCTTTAAATGTTAAAGTAAAGTCATCAATAATATTACCTGAATAACTTAAAGGTAATGTATTACTTACTGTTCCATTAACACCATTTTTATGTGGTGCAGTAAATACTTCTTCAGTAGGCATATTCGCTACAAAGCTGTTGCCTTTTGAGTTTACAGAACTAGCACCCGACCAATATTGACCGTTTGGTAATTCAATTGTTAAGTCAGTACCTTCTGATTTGTAATGCAATGCTTTATATTTTTTGTTATTTAAATAATCTGCTTTTTCATGTAATAAGTGATCATGTTCTTCCCAAGCTTTCACTGGGTCTTCTTGATCAACTCTTACTGTTTTTAAAATTGTTTCAAGTAATTTATTGACTGCTTCATCATCACTTAATTCAGGGAACATCATTTTAGCCCAACCAACCGATGGATATGAAGCTACACACCAACTCATGCGATCACTTTGAACAGCAACCATATAGTCTTTAAATGCTTTTCCGTTTGCTGCCATAGATTTGCGAATTTTATTAGGATCAGCATCTTTCAAACTATCTGGACTAGATGAAACAATTGATAAGAACGCTGCTTTTCTATCTAAATAATCCATTTTTTCATCAATATCATATTGTTTAACATTCTCAAAAAATGATTCAGGTTCATATTGATATTTAAGCTGTGCAATTCTATCATCTTTGTAACTAACTTTTACGTCTTCTGCCCCTATTTTGTATGCTTCCTCAACAACTAAATGTACAAATTCACTTGCATCAATTGAAGCTTGAATATATACAGGTTCTTTTTCCTGAACATTCAAACCAACTTTAACTAATAACTCTGCATATTTTTTAAGCTGTTTTTCATAACCCATTTGTTTAACCACCTTTGTTTATTTTCTAAGGTCACCTAAAGCTTGTGTAATAGCTGTCATTTCACTAGCTGATATGTTTTTTCTAGACATGACCATAGTATGTATTTCTTTCAATTCTTCTTTCTTTTCTTCAGGTATTGCATCTTTATTCAATACACTTGTATTTACTAATCGTAGCTTGCCTTTTAAATCATCTACCATTTGTTCTATTGATTCAGTCATATTTTTTATCATCCTTTCAAAATTTAGTTTAGCAAAAAGTAATTATAATTAAAACTATCAAACTTATATATTCACTTTACAATTTATATGAATATTTTATACAATAAACATGAATTATAAGGTGAGGAGTGATTCTAGTGGCTGTTCAAGATATACTTTCATGGACGCTTTTCGAACAAGTTGCAGTACCAGATAATATTTCGCAATATCTCGTTGAAGGCGAAGAAGCTTATAGTGCTTTTAAGACATTCAGAGATACTGCCGTATTTACAAATAAACGAATTATCATTCGTGATATGCAAGGTATCACCGGTAAGAAAATAGAAACTTACTCTATACCTTATAACATTATACTCATGTGGTCTACTGAGAATGCTGGTAAACTACTTGATTTAAACGGTGAAATCACATTATGGACAAGAGCTGGGCATTTTAAAATTAAAATAGGCAGAAATTTAGATATTATGCCTTTTGAAAAGCTATTGTCTAATGCACTATTATAAACTACAATTGTGTTTATATCTCTAAATTTATGGGAATAAACAACATTAGTGATATTTATAACATATATTAACGCCTATATTCTCTAATTTGAGATTCATTTGTGATATGATATGTAGGTCAATGTTAATTTAAAGTTATATTCTTGAAAGGGGAAAAACATTATGCAAAACAAATTAGTTCCTGCTATTTTAATAGGTGGTACAATTGGCGCAATTATTGCATTAGCTGATAAAAACACTCGCCAATCGTTATCAAACCAAGTGCAAAACATTAAAGAAGGCAACACTTCAAGAGAACCTTCTAAATTAGATCAAATTAAAGATGAAGTTCTATACTGGAAAGATGTAATCGAAGAAATTCGTCGTAAAAATCCAGAATTAGAGCAATCAATTATGGATGCTAAAGATACATTCATTGAGAAAAAGAATCAAAGACAAATCTCAGGTTCAAACCATTCATAATTTATATTAAAGACTAGGCTTATTCATCTAACCTAGTCTTTTTTAACATCATATTAAATTAGGAGAATTTATATGGGAAATGATAAATCGAGCTCAAAATTTTTAGAACAAGCTAAAAACTTTAAAGACGAACAAAAAAAGTCTATTAAGAAAGAATATTATATTCCACCACAAAAATTTGAATCTAAGACAGCAAAGAAAGATAACCAAATATTTTATGTTTCAAAAATTAATAAGCCAGCTAAATTTACGAAAGACGGTAATATTTTATCAACTTTAATTTACAGAATTGGTAAGGATAATGCTACAGGACTTGCAGCACAGCTTTCATATTACTTCTTACTTGCGTTATTCCCTACTCTAATATTTGTGTTAACGTTGATACCACTATTCCAAGTCAATCCTGATACAATTACAAATATGATATCAGAGAATGCACCTGGTGATACGGCAAAGTTAATTACTGGCATAATTGATGACGTTATGAATAATGCTAGTGGTGGCTTATTCTCATTCGGTTTAATCGCAGCATTATGGTCTGCATCAAATGGTATGACTGCTTTAATGAACGCATTTAATGTCGCTTATGATGTTGAAGATGGAAGAAATGCTATCATACTTAAAATCATGAGTGTCTTCTTCACAGTTATTATGGTTGTTGTATTCGGTATTGCAATAGCACTACCTATATTTGGTCAACAAATCGGCAATTTATTATTTGGTCCTTTAGGATTAGAATCTGAATTACGTTGGATATTTAGTTTAATAAAAGTCGTACTACCATTAATTGTGACGTTTATCGTATTTATCACACTATATACGCTTGCACCAAACATTAAAATCAAATTATTATCAGTTGTTCCTGGTGCAGCTTTTACAACAATTGCATGGTTAGGTTCAAGTGCTTTATTTGGTGTTTATGTTAATAATTTCGCTAACTACTCTAAAACATACGGTAGTATCGGAGGTATTATCGTATTGATGATTTGGTTATTCTTAACTGGATTAATTATTATCATCGGTGCAGAAATAAACGCAGTACTACATCAGAAGAAAATGCTTAAAAATGGATCACCAGAAGAACAAGCATTTAATAACTTAACAGAAAACGGTGATATGACTAATGCCTCTATTGAATGATATTTTAGAATATAATGCAGCTTTTATAGAAAATAAGGAATATAAAAATCTTATAACAACAAAGACACCTAACGCTAAAGCAGTATTGCTCACGTGTATGGATACGCGATTAACAGAACTTTCTACGCGTGCATTAGGCTTTAAAAATGGCGATATCAAAGTTGTTAAAAACGCTGGCGCAACTATTTCTCATCCATATGGTTCTACAATGCGAAGTTTATTAGTAGCGATTTATGCACTTGGCGCTGAAGAAATCATTATCATGGGTCATAAAGACTGTGGTATGGGGAATTTGGATGTGGATTCAGTAATAGATACAATGAAAAGTCGTGGTATCACAGATGATACACTAAATACAATCGAACATTCAGGTATTAATATCCATCAATTCTTAAGAGGATTCGATGATGTAACTGAAAATGTTCAAACAAATATACAAAAAGTATATAACCATCCATTATTTGATCAATCTGTTCCGATACATGGACTCGTAATTGATCCACATAATGGTGATTTAGAAGTTATACAAAATGGATATGAATTTACTAAATAAAAGAAGTTGAGCTCCTTTATGGAAGCTCAACTTCTTTTATTATGATATTAAATTATGTTGAAAGGCATATATAACAGCCTGTGTTCTATCTTGTACTTCTAATTTACTTAATATATTACTAACGTGCGTTTTAACTGTCTTAATCGTAATATGTGAGGCACTTGCTATTTCTTGGTTTGAATAACCTTTAGCGATTAATAATAATATTTCCATTTCACGTTCAGTCAACATTTCGAATAATTCAGCTTTTTGATTCATTCTATTTCTCATTTTTACAAGTACTTCTGGTTCAAAAATAGACTCTTTGTTGTACGTCTTACGTATAGCATTTGCGATATCATCTGCAGAAGTCGTCTTTAATATATAACTATCAACACCTGCATCTAAGGCTTGGTAGACTTCATTATCTTCAATGAAACTTGTTAACATGACGATTTTAACACTTGGTTGATGCTTTTTTATATGTTGTGTTGCTTCTATACCATTCATATCATCCATCACTAAATCCATTAAAATGACATCGGGTTCTAATTCTTCAGCTTTTTCAATACCTTCTCTTCCTGATGCTGCTTCCCCTATGACGGATATATCTTCTTGTGTAGATAAATAACTAGAGATTCCGATTCGAACCATTTCATGATCATCTACAAATAATACTCTAATTGTCATATTGTTCCTCCTTATTATTTGGTACCTTAACTTCAATACGCGTTCCCGATTCAGGCATTGAAATAATATTGAGAGTGGCTCCAATTTCTAATGCACGTTCGTTCATAGTATTTAGCCCATAACTCTGTGGATCTCTTTTAGATGTGTCAAAACCTACCCCATCATCTTGTATACGTAATATAACATAATCATTCGTATCTATTAACTCTATTGAAACTTTTGTACCTTTAGAATGACGTAACGTATTAGATATGGCTTCTTGAGTTATACGGAATAGATGGTCTTCCGTACCTTTGGCTATTTCTATATCTTCTATATCATAAACAACTTTCATTGGTATTTTTTGTTTCAAGTCGACTACTAAATCTTTAATACCTTCACCAAGAGATTTATTTTTTAATCCTAAAGGTCTTAAATGTAATAATAAAGCACGCATTTCTAATTGCGAATCTTGTATCATTTTTTCTAATAAGTCTACTTGTTTAGCTAATGGCTCTTTTAATTCTGATGATTTAATTGCAGATAACATCATACTTGCCGCAAATAATTGCTGACTTACTGAGTCATGTAATTCTCTTGCTAATCTTTGTCGCTCATCTTCTATGATTTTTTTAACGACGGAATCTTGCATTTGATACGATTCATTAATAATTTGTTGAGACTTTAATCTCAACGTGTATAGTTCTTCATGCAACGGAATTAATGTTTGATAAATTTCTAAAGTTTCTTTGTGCAAATCAATTTCATGGTGATTCACACCTAACATTTCTCCTTGAAAAGATCTTTCGATTTGTTCTTTAATCCAATGGTGCTGTTGATTAATTTTGTAAGCTACTGCAGTCCCTATTATGATACATAGTAAAATTACTACAATATTAATAAACAGGAATGCTGGTACACCTAATATTTGTGTGTAAAATAAACCTTGAAAATATATAATATTAATAAAAATTCGATCTAAGAAAAATAAAATGCCGACAATTGTATAAACAAGAATAAGCATTGAACCGATAATTCTTGTGTAGTTATTCATCGATAAATCACCTCAACATCTCCCATAAATGTTGAGAAGAATATATTAACTTTAAATGAATTTTTATGACTATTTTCCTCATAATGTACTGTTTCATTTTTTACTCTGTACACTTGATCATTCATATATAATCTGCCATATAAAGCAGTTATATGTACATGTACATGGTAATTATATGGAACAATAATTTGCGTCTTTCCAATATATTGTCTCACGACAATAACATTATGCTCAGATAAATTAGCAGCTAAAGATAAATCTAATTCAATATCTCCAATTGCTTGTTGAATTTGTATATCTTCCCATTTATAAATATAGTGTGGTGTCTTTTGTGGAGAGAACCATCGCTGTTTTATAAATGATTCGTTAATATTTTCATTTGATGTTTGATCGACATGTTCTACTCTTAATGGTTTCTTACGATATAAAAGATATCTAATAACTAAAAATACTAAGAATAAAAATAAAATGGCAAGCATGTATGGATTAGAAAGTAATGCATAAATCATTAAAATGGCGCCTATCCAAAATATAATTAATCCCCGTAATTTATGAAAATATAAATATCCTACATATATAAATATCGTACCCATTACAACAACGAGTAATAAGCCTATTTTCTCAAAGAAAATATAGTAAATGTTTGATAACAAAATCAATACAGATAATACGATCAACAATTCCGTTGATATAAATTTATTCTTCAACATACCACTCCTTTTTTAGAGAAGTGAATTCATCTGAGTAAGCATCGTACGCTCAGCTATAGTATCAGCAATTTTATCAAAAGTACTTTTCATAGCTTCGTCAATTTTCGCTAATTCACTTTCTAACATATTAATTTGCTTTTGTAACCATTGTAAATCATGATCTTCTAATTTTTTAGCACATTTAATTTTAAAATCTTCAATCTTGTCCATATACTTATTGTCTAATTCTAAAGTATATTTATCAATTAATTTACTTAATTGACAACGTTTTTGTTCAAGATACGTTAAGTACTGCTTCATAGCTTTAATTTTAACATCTAAGCGCTTAGCACATGTATCTAAACTTTCATAATATGAAACAAGAATTAATTGTTTTAATTGATCTGAAACAACATTAAACATAGAATCACCTACTTCTGTCATATTAAACTCTATTATAAAATGTTATTTCAAATCTAAAAATGGACCTAGGATTGAATTTTCAATAGGACCTTAGTCTTAGAAAAATAAAAAGGAGTAGTATAGAATCTTGTATGTTTAATCAATTCTATCCACTCCTCTTATATTTTTAGTCTTCTAATTTAGTTAATAATAATGGTCCTTCTTTAGTTACAACAATTGTGTGCTCAATTTGAGCGACGAAACTTTTATCTTTCGTTTCAAATGCCCAATCATTTTTACCGTCGCTAACGATTGTCGCGTTTGATGAGATAAATGGTTCTACTGCAAGTACCATACCTTCTTTAAGCAATTGTTTTTCTAATGGATCATAATAGTTCATAACATGTTGTGGTGAATCGTGTAATGAACGTCCAACACCATGTCCTGTTAAGTTTTTAATAACTTTTAAGCCATTTTTACGTGCAGTAGCATTTACTGCTCTACCAATTTGAGATAATTTAGCACCTGGCTTAACTTTCTTCATTGCTTCTTCAAAAGCCATAGCTGCTACATCAACTACTAATTGTTTTTTCGGATCATCTGCATTACCAACAACAAATGAAATACCTGTATCTGCATAATAGCCATTTTTACGAGCTGAAACGTCTATATTTACAAGATCGCCTTCGTTAATCACACGTTTACCAGGTATACCGTGCGCAACCTCTTCATTTACACTTATACATGTGTAACCAGGAAAATCATACTCTGCAATAGGTGCTGATTCTGCTTCTAACTCTTCAAATCTTTCCTTTGCGATGTTATCTAATTCTTTAGTTGTAATTCCGGGTTTAGTTGCTTCTTTTAACTCATCACGAATTATTGCACAAATTTTACCTATTTCTTTTAGGCCTTCAAGTTCTTCATTGTTTTGAATTATCATTTAAATCCCGTTCTTTCTTTTAAAATTTTTTTGTCGTTTATCATTATATCAGAAAATGCATGTTATACTATAAAAAAATGATTTCGGAGTTTTGAATATGAAAGAAAATTGGTTATCTCGAATTATCGGTGCAAGAATTATTAAAACTGGATTAGCAACTTTTTTAACTGCTTTAATATGTATGTCTTTAAATTTAAATCCTATATTTGCGGTTATCACATCTATTGTGACAATTGAACCTACAGCTAAAGCATCCTTAAAGAAAGCATTTGTGAGGTTCCCCGCTTCTATACTTGGTGCATTTATAGCCGTTATTAGTACATACTTCTTTGGAGAATCACCTTTAAGTTATTCATTAGCAGCAACCGTCACGATTTTAGTATGTTATAAACTTAAATTATTTGATGGTATGTTAGTAGCTGCCATTACAGCTGTCGCAATGGTTCCGGTTATCCATGAAGCATTCGTATATAATTTCGTATCACGATTAGCGACGACTACAATTGGTCTTGCAACAGCAGGCATCGTCAACTTCATTATTTTGCCACCTAAATATATAAATCAAATAGAAGACATCAATCATAAGATGGATCAAAGCATTTTAGAAATATACATAGCTAGACTTAAAGAACTCTTACTAGGTGAATACGAATCTACTTTATCCATGAAAAAAGTATCAACATTGCAACAACAAGCTACTAAAATTGAACAACTTATAAAATATCAAAAAGAAGAATACGATTACCATAGAGCAAAGAAAGAATCTAAATCTCACATTAGAAAAGTCGAAATGAAATATCACATTAACCGACTACTAAATGCACATTTATTAAACTTAGTATATTTACCAGAGAATACGCACATCGTCTTTACCGAAAAAGAACGCACAGCAATCTCAAATTTCATCAAATCCTATGAACATTTAATAAAAGCAAATGAATATAAAAAACAAAAAAATGCAGCATCCACATTAAAAAATAGTGTTAAAGGACTAAACGAATTTGATGAAAACCAAATCAAAAGTCACATTATTTATGAAATACTCATGATTAATAAAATTTTAAACGATAGATATTCAAGATTAACAAAATAACTATGCTAAAACATAAATAGCGGCCAGGACATTAAAATATGTCCCAGCCGCTTTTTATGTTTTAATGATGTGAGTTACTTATTATGATTTTTAATGAACTCGTGAGTTTACTACCTCTTTAACTCACATCTTATTATTTTGCTTTTAACAATCGTTTAATAATAGCTTGTTTTGCCGCTTCTTCAACTGTATTGTCTAATTGTTCTGGTTCGAATGTTATACCTTTTCGGATACATGCTTGTTTTAATAAGTAATCGGTGATTTCGTGGTTTTTAGGTAATATTGGTCCATGTAAATATGTACCTAATAAATTCTTATAATGGATACCCTCTTTCTTATCCGTATCATTATTACCATAACCATCAACGACTTTACCTAATGTAGGATATTCGTGATATGTTCTACCACCATGATTCTCAAAACCGACAATTTGTCCAAATGTTTCTGATTCAATTACAATATCTCCTATTAGACGGTCTTTCTTAGATTCTGTATAAATATCAAGAATGTTTAAACCTTCTAATCTTGTACCATCTGGTGTTACATATTCAGATCCTAAAAATTGATAGCCTCCACATATTGTTAAGGTTGGCATGCCGTCTTCAATTGCATCTTTGAGTTGTGTTTTAATTTTCTTTAATTGTTCTGTTGCTAAACTTTGTTCTCTATCACTTCCACCGCCAATAAAGAAAATGTCACAATCATCTAAACTTAATTGATCAGTATCTGTTATATCTATTACTTCTACTTCTATATTACGCCATTTCGCACGTTGCTTCAGTGCAATAATATTGCCAATATCGCCGTATAAATTTAATTTATCTGGCATAAAATGAAATATTTTTATTGCTGACATTATGCTTCCTCCTTGAAGGCTTTATTCAATGTTCGATGCATTGGTGATAAAGATGTATAGTTTGGAATTGCAACTGTAAACTGATTGTAAGTCATCGATAGTTCCGTTGCCTTTTCTATTGAATGTTCTATAATAACTTCCGCTTCAACTTCAGCATATTTCAGTCTTAATGCTAATTCTTCAGCTCTTTGTCCTGTACAGATGATGGTTTTGATATTCTGTCTAGATAATTTTTCAAAGTCTGCATCATAAATCCATGAAATATCTCTTCCATCTGCACCATTATCATTCAAACTGATTAAATAAACTTTTTCTCCATCAATTTGTTCACCTACAGACAAACTTGCATTCAGACCTGCAGGGTTTTTAGCTAAGTTAATAAGCGCTTCTTTTTTACTATTTCTATAGTATTGCATACGTCCATTATCAGAAGTATATGTTTCAAATCCAATTTTAATAGATTGATCATATAAACCTAATTCTCTTAATACTGAATAAGCTGCAATGACATTAAATACATTAAAATCACCGGCAATCTTCATATCAAAATGAGCATCATTTAAGCCTACATGTATGAATGGTTCTTGTTTAAATGCTGTCACTTCATATTGTGGTGTTGCTCTATTGAATCCACATTCACATGTATAATGACCAATTTGATTGTAATGAATATGACTATAATTTAATAATCTTCCACAATTAGGACAGTATTTACTTTCAACCATTGAACTTTGTTCAAAGTCGTGTATCCCTTTTTGCATACCATAATATACGATGTCATCACTTGCTATTTTTAATCGACTAACGAAAGGATCATCTGCATTCAGTAATAGTTTGATCCCTTTATCTTTGATTGAGTTGGCAATATTATCTACCATCGTATCGATTTCACCAAATCTATCCATTTGGTCTCTAAAGAAGTTTGTCACTACCATCATAGAAGGTGTCATTTCTTTTAACACTCTTGGTATAGAACCCTCATCTATTTCTATAACAGCAATTTTAGTATTTTTATTAGATTGAACAATAAAGCTTGAAGTAATCCCAGCTGCCATATTGGCACCTTCAGTATTATGTATAATTTCAATATTGTTCTTCTTTAATGTATAACCTATTAAATTCGATGTCGTCGTTTTACCGTTCGTACCACTAATCATCACGATTTCATCTACTTCATTTGCTAACTTTCTTAAAATAAGCGGGTCTATTTTTCGAGCTATTTGTCCCGGAAGATCCGTACCTTGTTTACCTACTTTTCTACTAGCATATCGAGCTAGCTTTGCTATATTTTTCGCAACATACTTCTTCATACGTTACCTCCTTGTTCTGTCACATCATTATACCACGTTCAAAAGCTTTAAAAAAAGTGTTTAACTGTATCAAATCGTTGGTTTCATTTTGTTGTTATTGTATAATAAAAATGTAAGTTAAAATTATTATAGAAGGGAAGATTTCTATGTTATCTAAAAATATTTTAAATGCTTTAAACAATCAGTTGAATCATGAATTTTACGCAGCACATGCATATATGGCAATGGCAGCTTATTGTGCAGATAAGAGTTACGATGGATTTGCAAACTTCTATATTCAACAAGCTAAAGAAGAACGTTTCCATGGTATGAAAATATATGACTATATTAACGATCGTGGTGAAAAAGCTATTTTCACAGCTTTAGATGCTCCTAAGACTGAATTCAGTTCTTTATTAGAGACATTTAAAGATGGATTAGCTCAAGAACAAGATGTTACACGTCGATTCTATAATTTATCTGAAATTGCTAAAGAAGAAAAAGACTTTGCTACAATTTCATTCTTAAACTGGTTCTTAGATGAGCAAGTTGAAGAAGAGTCTATGTTTGAAACACATATTGACTACTTAGAAAGAATTCAAGAAGACAATAACGCATTATTTATCTATGAAAAAGATTTAGCTTCTCGTCACTTCGATGAAGATGCTGAATAATTTATAGTCTTACTATACTTAAATGAAGACCATCACCGTGAGCTACTCATGGTGGATGGTCTTTATTCATTCTATCTTACATACCATCATCATTTACATTATTCCAACAAATGTTTATAATAACTTTCTAAAGGAAGTGATGGTATGTCTTCATTTGTAGCACTTGATTTTGAAACAGCAAATGGAAGTCCGGAAAGTATTTGTTCTGTCGGAATGGTCAAAGTAATTGATCATCAAATTACAGAAACTTTTTACACATTAGTGAATCCCGAGGATTATTTTTCAAATATAAATATTAAAATTCATAAAATTAAACCTTCTGATGTGACAAATTCACCTACTTTCGATGTCGTGTTTCCATATATGATGGATTTCATCGGTACACTACCAGTTGTAGCACATAATGCTAAATTTGATATGACTGTATTGTTTAAATCTCTCATTAAACACCAAATCGAAATTCCTGAATTAACGTATTTTTGTTCATGTATATTAGCTAGAAAAACAGTCAACAATCATAGATATGGACTTGCGCCAATGATGGATTATTATAATATTGATTTTAAAGGTCACCATCATGCGTTAAATGATGCTAAAGCATGTGCGATTATTACGTATCGATTGTTAAAACATTACCCAGACTTAGATTCTGTATTAGATATTTACGGCAAAACGTTAACCGATAAAAAATATGTATAAATAAAAAGCTTCTAGGATATCATGACGCATCCTAGAAGCTTTTATTCTTTTATTTACTCTTTGTGTTGGAATTCTTTTTTTATGTCTCTTTTTAAACTCGCTTTATTAACAGGTCTTTCTAATTTTCTATCAACCCAGAATAATAATATTGCTATCGCAATAATACCTAGTAATTTGATAATATCGAATGAACCTGTTTCAATGGAACTTTTAATAAATAAAATGATTAATAATACTGTAATTGCAATAATTGAAAATTTAAATTTCATATCAATCTCTACTTTCTTATTATAAGTATTAATAAATACCCACTTCTCATGTAGCCGAAACGCGCATTCAACAATATTCAGAATACTAAGGATACATGATGATATCAAGTAAATCGGTTTAAATAAAATCATATATTGTTAAATTACGATACGTTCTTGAAACTAAATTCCCGATTGATACACCTACTAAACGTATAGAAGTCTCGGGGTCTTTTAATGAATTATATAAATCATATGCTATATTATATATTTCAACTTCGTCATAGACGGGTGTATGACTACTTGTTTGTTTAGATAATGTTTCAAAGTTATGTGTCTTAAGTTTAACTGTTATCGTTCGTCCTGCTAGTTCATGTTTATCTGCTCTATTAGCAACTTCAGTACTCAATTTTCTAATTGTATTGAGTATAAAGTCATCATCATTTTGATCTGTTTCAAATGTTGTTTCTCGACCGATTGATTTTCTAACACGTGTTGGTTTCACTGGAGAATGATCAATACCGCGTACTTTATTATAAAAGCTTACACCACGTTTACCGAATAATTGAATCAATTCCATTTGGTCATATGCGTATAAATCTTTACCACTATTGATCCCCAATGATTTCATCTTTTCTTCTGTTACTTTTCCAATACCCGCAAAATCTCCTATAGGCAACGACATCAACAAATCATGTACATTCTCATAATCTATCACTGTACGACCACTCGGTTTATTCATACCGCTAGCGAGCTTTGCTAAAAATTTATTATAAGAAACACCCGCTGAAGAAGTTAGATGCGTCTTATCATAAATATCTCGTTGAATGTATTGTGCAATCGTTGACGCAGGTAAGTCTTTTCTCACAAGTTCAGTAACGTCTAAATAAGCTTCATCTAACGATAAAGGTTCTACAATATCTGTATAACTTTTAAATATTGCCATTATATCATTCGACACTTCTCGATAATAATTAATTCTTGGGCGTACATAATAACCATCCGGACAAAGTTGATGTGCTTGAGCCATGGGCATAGCTGAATGAACACCAAATTTACGAGCTTCATAACTAGCTGTCGAAACAACCCCTCTACCTGAAGCACGTCCACCTATAATCACTGGTTTTCCTTTTAATTTTGGATTATCTCTTATTTCTACTTGAGCAAAGAAAGCATCCATATCAATGTGAATGATTCGCCGTTCCATTCTAAACACCTCTACAAAAAAATAGGAAGTTGGTTGCCCAAATTCCTATATATTATATCAAAAATCTTATTAACTTGTTGATTGAACGTCTTTATTATCCGTAAATAAATTAATACCTACTTCTGTATCTTCTACATAATTCATCTGCTTATTACTATAAATCACTTGCGCCATGTAAAAATCACCGATACATGCTGCACCATGAAAAGCAAATACATAAATAATAGAAGTGACTTGAAGCCATAATAATACAATTAATAATCCTATACTAATTAAAACAAATGGTGCTAATAATATGATATAAAATTGTTTTCTTGTAAAAATAGCATGTGGCATCGTTGCATAAAACATGCCTTTCATATATCCATATTTAACCTTTCCCTTTGGGTTAAATATTTTAAAACAAATACCGTGTATTAACTCATGGATAAACACTAATATAATTAAACCAACTAACCCGACTATAATATTTCTTACAAAGCCTTCTTCATAAATATATATGATATTCGCAATTAACTTAAAACTAATTAATATTAATGAAAGAAATAAAACAAATTGTAAAAGTGCTAACCTTTTTAATACAGATATATTGTTAACTAAGTCAATTTTAAGCATCCAATACCCCCGTGAAACCATTTCTTAATAACCTTTACATAATGATTATAAAATATAAATTCAATTTATACTAATGATTTTATGCTCGGTTTGAATTATGAATTTAATTGACTTAGTGAAACTTTATACATCTTATCATCATTTTGAGAAGGATTACCCCTACCATCTGTATTATTACTTACAAAATACAAATCATCATTTACAATGTAAACATCTCTAATTCTTCCATATTTAGTCGCCACTTTTTTCATTTCATCTTTTTCTACATCAAATTTCATAATACCTTCTCCACGCAACGCAGCTGAATAAATGATACCGTCTTTAAATGCGATGCCTGAAGGTGCCCATGTATCATCTGATCCTGAAGTAAATATCGGTGTTTCCATATTATTATTTTCTTCATTGCCTTCAATCACTGGCCAACCGTAATTATGACCTTCTTTAATCTCATTTATTTCATCATTAGCCTGATTACCATGTTCACTCGCATACATCTGTCCATCAGGGGTCCATACAATTCCTTGTAGATTTCTGTGACCATAACTATAAACATATGAATTAGAAATCGGATTATCTTTAGGCTTACTACCATCAAGATTAATTCTTAAAATTTTACCACCTAAAGTATCTTTATCTTGTGCATTTTGTTCGTCTGAAGCATCTCCAGTTGTCGCGTATAATTTATCATCCGGTCCAATTTTTAAACGACCACCATGATGATATTGACCACTCGGAATTTTATCAATTAATACCTCTTCTTCTTTCCACGTATCATTTTCTAATTTTAATTTTACGATACGATTAAACTGGCCATTATCTTCATATGTGTAATACGCATATGCTTCTTGAGAATCTTTAAAATCAGGTGCAAGAACGAATCCTAATAAACCCGCTTCAGTAGCTGTAGAAACTTCCTTATCTAAATCCACTTGTTGCTCATTCTTTTTATTGCCATCGATTTTAATAATTTTGCCAGGACGTTCTGATAAATAAAACACATCATTTGATTTCGCAATACTCCACGGTGTATCTAAACCTTGAGCTACCGTTTCAATACCTTTAGTCTCTTTACGATCTTGGTTGTCATCTGACTGACTCTGTTCATGTTCCATTTCATTCTGAGTTTGCTTACCTTTATCTTCAGTTTCATCACGCGAATCATTACTACAAGCAGATAAAATAAAACTAGCAGAAATTGCACTAATCATTAGTCGTTTCATAAACAACCCTCCTTACATTATTTATACAGTTGTAAACACTTTCACACAAACATAACGCTCAAAAACCCAAGCCAACGTATAAGTTGGCTTGGGTTTTTGGTGAATTCTATTCTTTTATTTTTTCGATTAAAGCTACTGTTTCGACATGTGTTGTATGTGGAAACATATCCACTGGTGTGATTTCTTTTAGTTGATAACCGCTATTTTTCAACAATTCTACATCTCTCACCTGTGTTGCTGGGTTACATGAAATATACACGATTCTTTTTGGTGATAATTCGATTAATGTTTCAATAAATGTTTGATCGCATCCTTTTCTTGGTGGATCGACCATTACAACTTCTGGTTTAATACCTTCTTGTTGCCATTTTAAGATAATTTCTTCTGCTTTTCCTGCTTCCCATGTCGCATTGTCTATATGGTTGATTTGCGCATTTTCTTTTGCGTTTTCTATAGCTTGTTCTACGACTTCCACGCCATAAACGTGTTTTGCTTTTTGTGACATGTATGAACCGATTGTCCCAATACCACAATACGCATCAATGACAGTTTCTTCTCCATCTAATTGTGCATATTCTAGCGCTTTATGATAAAGTTTTTCTGTTTGTGTTGGATTGATTTGATAGAAAGAAGTGTCGGATATTTTAAATTCATATTCAGAAAGTTTATCTGTAATTGTATCTTTCCCGTATAAAGTATGTGACGTATGTCCCATAATAACATTTGATTTTTCTAAATTAATATTATGTTTAATGCTGACCACATTTTCAAATTCTGTTTGTATAAAATCAATAATTTTATTTTTATGGCTAAGTTGTTTACTATTCGTCACGAATATAACCATTGTTTCTCCAGTATAATAACCAGTTCTCAAGATGATATGTCTTAATTCACCTTTATGCTTTTGTTCATTATAAATACTGATGTTTGTTTCATCTAAAAGTTTCTTAAGTTTCTTCATAATTAAATCATGCTTTTCATCTTGAATCATGCAATGATCTATATTCACAATATCGTGACTTCTTTGTCTATAGAATCCTAGTTCAATTTCACCAGATTTATTTTTCCCCACTGGTATTTGGGATTTATTACGATAATGCCAAGGATTTTCCATGCCAACTGTATCGTGAATAATTGTATCTTCAAAATGTGATTTTCTCTTGAATAGATTAATCACTTGTTCTTTTTTCATTTCTAATTGCGCATTGTAACTTAAATGTTGAAGTTGACATCCACCACAAACTTTATAATATTCACATGGTGGTTCAATTCTGTCCTTTGATGCTTCTTCAATGGAGATTAATTTACCAATAGCAAATTGCTTTTTCACTTTGATGACTTTAAATGAAATGGTTTCATCTTTAATTGCATTTGGTACGAAAATTGGATAACGATCGAATTTTACAACACCATGCCCTTCATGTGTAAAATCGATAACCTCTCCAGTATATATTTCATTCTTATTTACGACTCCTGCCATATTAACTCCCTCTTTCACGATAAACATAGAAAAAAGGGACAAAATAATGTCCCTATGTATTTATTCTTCTGTTTGTTCTTCGTGTAGTCTTTCTCGTTCTCTTTCTACTGTTTCAATTCCGTGCTCTCTCTTAACCCTTTCAAGTTTAGAAAAGACTTGTATATGTTGTTTTAAGTTTAAGAAATTAGCAGGTAATACGCCACCAAATTCACCATCAACATTTAATTGAATTTGCTCAAATGATGAGACATTAATTGTTTTAGCTTTTGTGTAATGTACTTTCGGATGATTGATATGATCACCTCTAGAAGCCAATGTCATAATATGTCCAAGTTCTGCTATATTCACTTTCTCTAATATAAGCAAAGTAAAATTACCATCATTAATATCAGCATCTGGTACAAGCTTTTCAAAGCCGCCTATTGAATTCGTTAAGCCAATTAAAAACATCATCGCTTCGCCTTGGAATACATTACCATCATATTCGATACGTATATCAGTCGCTTTAATTTGTGGTAACATCTCTAAGCCTTTAATGTAATAAGCGAGTGGTCCAACCATTGTTTTCAATTTACTTGGCGCTTCATAAGAAACTTCTGTTATTTTACCGCCACCAGCAATGTTAATAAAATAGCGATTGTTCATTTTACCAACATCTACAGGTACAAGATCACCTTTAATGATTGTATCTACAGCTTCCATTATATTGTTTGGAATAAGAAGTGCTCTACCAAAATCGTTAACTGTCCCCATAGGAATTAACCCTAGTTTAGGTCGCTTCTTTGCTTCTGCTATACCATTGATAACTTCATTTAAAGTACCATCTCCACCAGCAGCAATGATTACATCATAATCATATTTTAGAGCTTCCCTAGCAGCATGTGTCGCATCTCCAGCACTTGTTGTAGCATGAGCGCTTGTCTCATAACCAGCCTGTTCTAACTTAATTAATACATCAGGTAATGCTCTTTTAAATAACTCTCTTCCTGATGTTGGGTTGTAAATGATTCTAGCTTTTTTCTTCATTATGATCCCTCTTGTATATTCTTATATCTTTATATTAAAGCATATACTAAATATAAGAAAGCAAAAAATAATTAGCGTCTTTTCGTTCCAAATATATTACGTACTATTTCTCTACCAATTTGTCTTCCAACTGTTGATAAGAATTTAGATGTTTCTTTTTGGAATTGTGAAGGTTTTTCTTTCTTCTTAGATGTTGTTTCTTTCTTAGTTGACTGTGATTTCTTAGTTTTTTGTTCTTCTTCAGGTTGCTTTTCAATCTTATTTTGTAACATTTCATATGCACTTTCACGATCAAATGTTTCTTTATACGTTTCATTTAATGGTGCATTATCAATTAAATCTTTTTTAACAGATTCATCGATTACACCAATTTTACTTTCAGGTGGACGAATAAATGCGCGTTCAACAACATTTGGTTGGCCTTCATCATTTAAGAATGAAATCAATGCTTCCCCTGTTTTCAATTCTCCGATTACTTGAGCAGTGTCAAAGCTTTCATTTTGACGGAAAGTTTGTGCAGCACTTTTAATCGCTTTTTGATCTTTAGGTGTGTAACTTCTAAGTGCATGTTGCACTCTATTACCTAGTTGTCCAAGCACTGATTCTGGAATATCAATTGGATTTTGAGTTACGAAATAAATACCTACACCTTTAGATCGGATTAAACGTACAACTTGTTCAACTTTTTCAATTAACTCTTTTGAACTATCATTAAATAAAAGATGAGCTTCATCAAAGAAGAAGACAATTTTTGGTTTTTCAGGATCGCCTACTTCTGGAAGACTTTCAAATAACTCCGATAATAACCATAATAAGAACGTTGCATATAATTTAGGCTTTTGATATAAAACAGATGCATCAAGTACATTGATCATACCTCTGCCTGATTCATCAAACTTAATAAAATCTTCTAATTGTAACGCAGGTTCTCCGAAGAATGTTTCAGCACCTTCAGATTCTAATCTTAATAATGCACGCTGAATTGCACCAATTGATGCAGAAGAAATATTTCCATACTTTTCAGCATACTCTGCTCTATTTTCATTAATTTCTTTTAAAAGTGCTTTAAAATCTTTCATATCAATTAGAAGCAGACCACTTTCATCAGCAACTTTAAATACAATATCTAACACACCTAATTGAGTATTATTTAAATCTAATAATTTACCGATTAATAGTGGACCCATTTCTGTAATTGTTGTACGAACAGGTACACCCGTTTTTTGAAATACATCAAACAACGTTACAGGAAAAGCATTATTTTTGTAATCGTCAATTTTCATCATATCAATACGTTCTTGAATCTTATCATTGATAGAGGCAGCCTCTGCAATACTTGAGATGTCCCCTTTAACATCTGACATAAAGACTGGAACACCAGCTTTAGAAAATTGTTCAGCCAATACTTTTAAAGTAATTGTTTTACCAGTACCAGTAGCACCAGCAATCAAGCCATGTCTATTAGCTTGGCCTAACTCTAAATTGATTTCATTTTCATTTTTAGCTATTTTAATTTGTGTCATATGTAGTTACTCCTCCATCATCATTATGATTTAATACTATTGTACTTCAACACACCAACCATGCAAGTAATTAGATATAGAATTTGCAATTTAATAAGATCAAGAATTAATGGAGGTGTATCTTCCATTATTCTGAATTCTGGTAATTAGGTGGGCGCTCTCTTACGGACACTTCTCGGAATTCTGTCCCTAACGACACCTGGTATGTCAACAAAAACTTAGACAGAATTCATAAGTTTATAAGAGGTTGGCGTTTGATAATTTAATCCTGCATGTATTCTTTCATTGTTATACCAGTTTATATACATTTTTAATTCAATTTCTAATTGTTCTATCGTATAGAATCTTGTAGTATTTATGAATTCTGTCTTTACTGCTTTAAATATTGTTTCTGCTACTGCGTTATCATATGGATTTCCCTTACGGCTTAAAGAACGGTTAATATTGAATACATCAATTACTTTATCGATTAATTGATTATCAAATTCTCGTCCTCTATCTGTATGGATATAGCTTATATTAAATAGATTTGTTTCTATACTTGCTAATGCTTTGAATACTAAGTCAGCGTTTTTGCGTTGTCCTACACTATAGCCTATAATCTCACGATTATATAAATCACTAAATAAGCATACATAATGCCATCTATTGTCCACACGGACATAAGTTAAATCTGAAACAATGTATTTATACTGTTTATGTTTTTTAAAGTTACGATTTAAATGATTCTTGGTAGTAGATTGGTTTACCTTGCTTGATGTTACTTTAAATTTCATCTTTGTATAAGTAGAAACTAAGTTTCTTTGTTTCATCAATACACCAATCTTACGCCTAGACACATATAGTCCTCGTTTCGTTAAAGCAATCTTTATTTTACGTGTACCGTAACAACGTCTATTAGAGATGAATATATCTTCAATTTCATCTGCTAATATCTCATCATTGTTTTCTTTATTAACTTTATGTTGGTTATTTTGGTGGTAATAGTAGGTACTTCTTGGCATTTGTAGGACTTTGCACATTGCTGATACTGAATATTT
>NZ_JAJNIR010000023.1:0-44277 GCF_022385935.1 Mammaliicoccus sp. J-M41
AGATAAAAAGAAAATGTCTTCGACACCACGAGCCTTAATTTCATCAAATATTTGCATCCACTTATGCTTGCTTTCTGTTTCATTAAGCCATGACTTGGACTATCTCTTGGCTTTATTCGGTACTTAAGCCATGATTCGCCCCTTCTCTTGGCTTTATTCAGTACTTAAGCCATGACTCACCCATCCAATATTTCTTTTAACACGATTGCTTGATTGTGTTTTTCGTCTTTGGCGCCATACAATATGATGAGTGTTTGTTTTCTTTATATATTTCTTTTAGCTTATTTAAAGCTTCTTGTTGATCGCCTGATTCGAGTTCTTTTTTATATTTTTCTTTGAATGCTTCAAATTTACTTGGTTCGTGATTGAACCATTTTCTTAATTCACTAGAGGGCGCGATGTCTTTTAACCAATGATCTAAATTTGCTTTGTCTTTAGATATCCCTCTCGGCCATACTCGGTCCACTAATACTCTTACACCTTTTTCATCAAGATTATTATAAATTCTATCTATTTTACATACCATGAATGATCGACTCCTTTATATATATTTAGCCTATAGAAGTGAATCTTAAACCATAAAAGAAAACGCTTAATGTGTTATACTATATCTCAAATGGTAGGTTTAATTTCTAAATAAAAAATCTCGAAATGATGAACGGAGTGAATTTTTTTATGACTCAATACGACAGCCAGAATTTAAAAGAAAAATACTTAAATTTATTAGCAGAAAAGTTTGATGAAGAAGAAAAAGTAGCAACTGAAATTATTAATTTACAATCTATTTTAGACTTACCTAAAGGAACAGAACATTTCGTAAGTGACTTACATGGCGAATATCATGCATTCCAACATGTTTTAAGAAATGGTTCTGGTAATGTGAGAGCTAAAATTAATGATATTTTTAAAGATACACATTCTGAAGAACATATTAGCGACCTTGCTGCACTCGTTTATTATCCAGAAGAAAAATTGAAACTTGTTAAAAATCAATTTGCATCAAAATCGGAATTAAATGAATGGTATATTGAAACAATTCAACAGATGATACATCTTATTTCATACGCTTCAAGTAAGTATACACGTTCTAAGTTACGTAAAGCTTTACCAAAACAATTCGTATACATAATCGAAGAGTTATTATACAAAAGCAATGTCTATAACAATAAAACGACTTACTACGAAACGATTGTTCAAAAAATCATTTCACTAGGTCAATCAGATAAACTGATTATTGGTTTAGCATACACGATTCAAAGATTAGTCGTTGACCATTTACATGTTGTAGGAGATATTTATGACCGTGGTCCTGAACCCGATAAAATTATGGAGACGTTAATCAATTATCATTCTGTTGATATCCAATGGGGTAACCATGACGTATTATGGATTGGTGCTTATGCTGGTTCAAAAGTATGTTTAGCTAATATATTAAGAATATGCGCACGTTATGATAATTTAGATATCATTGAAGATGCATATGGCATTAATTTGCGACCTTTAGTTAATTTAGCTGAAAAATATTACGGCGATAATACTGCATTTCATCCAAAAAAACATGCCGACAAAGAACTATCAGAAGAAGAAAAACTTCAAATCACTAAGATTCATCAAGCAATCGCCATCATTCAATTTAAACTAGAAAGTCCAATTATTAAACGTCGTCCGTCATTTGATATGGAAGAAAGACTCGTACTCGAAAAAGTAAATTACGATAAAAATGAAATTACTATTTATGGTCAAACGTATCAATTAGAAAATACATGCTTCGAAACCGTTGATCCAGAAAATCCAGCACAACTAAACGAAGAAGAAGAGGAAGTCATTAATAAACTTCTACTTTCTGTACAAGAATCCGAAAAACTGAAACGTCATATGAACTTTTTAATGAAAAAAGGTAACTTATATTTAAAATATAATGGTAATTTGCTTATCCACGGATGTATACCTGTAGATGAACAAGGTAATATGGAAGAAATGGAAATTGACGGTAAAGTCTTTAATGGACGTGAGTTATTAGACCAATTCGAATATCATATTAGAAATTCATTTAGTCGTAAACATGAAACAGATGATTTATCTACAGATTTAATTTGGTATTTATGGACAGGTAAATATTCTTCATTATTCGGTAAACGTGCCATGACAACATTCGAAAGATATTTTATAAAAGATAAAGCGTCACATAAAGAAGAAAAAAATCCTTATTATTACTTAAGAGAAGACAGCGATATGTGTCGCAAAATGTTAGAAGAGTTTGATTTAGATCCTGAACAAGGTCGTATTATCAACGGTCACACACCTGTTAAAGAAATTGATGGTGAAAATCCAATTAAAGCAAATGGTAAGATGATTGTTATAGACGGTGGATTTTCAAAAGCTTATCAATCTACAACAGGTATCGCCGGCTATACATTGCTGTATAACTCATTTGGTATGCAGCTCGTTGCCCACAAACACTTCGGTACAAAAGAAAATGTACTACTCAACGGGGCTGATGAACTATCCGTTAGACGTGTTGTAGATGAAGAACTCGAAAGAAAGAAAGTTCGAGATACAAACATCGGTGCCAAACTGCAAGAAGAAATTCAAATGTTACAAGAATTAATGTCATATCGTTATATAGATTAAAAGAACCGCGAAAACTAACGTGAGCTGTTAGTTTTCGCGGTTTTTACTATATTCATCTTCAAGTAAAGTCTCGTTTTATTTTCTTTTTCCATGTTTTTGAGAAGCATTGTTCGCCTTCGTTATAAGCTACGACTTTATTATATAAATAATAATAGTCTTCATCACATGTCATTGTACTAAATGTCTCTACTTCAGTATCTATATCATCATCTTTAACAATCACTTTCCAATCACATTGAACTTTGGCTGATAACGGATCGTCTTCTTTAATTGTGTAGACATTTAAGTTCTCTGTTCCATATGTGATATGACTATCTTTTAATGTTCTTAATCCTTCATCTGAATAATCTCTTAATTCCCATTCATTGGTCGTTAACCGCTTCGTGATATCCCTCGTTCGAGACCCTTCTCTATGAATGATTTTTTTTAGAGGCTGTGCAGTTTCTGATAAAGGATAGTCTAATTGAATTTCTTCAAAATGATCAACTAAAGGTAATATCAATTGTGAATACTCTAAATCCACTTTTATATTTGCTATCTCTTTGCTCGGCCAAATTTGTGGCCAATATGTAGGAGAGATAGACACTTCTATTTTATGTCCTGCTGGTATTTGATAGCCTATAACATCTAGAGGTACTTCTGCATTGATATACTCGTTAATTGGTAGTTTCTCTGGCGTTTCATGACTCTTGTAGTGATTTAGATTCAACTGACCTTTCGTAATCAATGTCTTCTTGCCATTTGGATGCACGTCAGAAATACGCACATGGATATTGCCATATTCACAATCAGATTTAACACGGAGCTTTGCGATAGGTTGTCCAATGATATTCAATGTTTCACCATACGTCTCAACCATAAATGAGCATGCTAAAGCATTATCGATTGTTTGGTCACCTGGTAAGTCCCCTTCTTGGCCAAAAGGACAGAACACGCCTGAATAAAGACCATGTTGTTGATTATTTTTCAACGTGATTTCTTGCGTAATACTACTGAAAATATCTTTCGACTTGATGTCTTCTTTTAATAAATCTAGCCATTTGCCTTCTCGATAGTCGTATGAAGTTTGTGGCTCTACACTATCTTGAACATAAACAAGAAATTCGTCTTTATGGTTAATATGGTCATTCGGTTCCATCCATTTATCTAACCATGCGACAACTTCTTGTAAATATCCAAATTGAGGTCCAGGAATTGCAACGTCTGGAAATTCATGTGCCCAAGGTCCTATAATACCTTTCTTCGGAACATTCAAATGACGCATTAAACGAAACACAGCATTTGTGTAGCCGTCAGCCCAACCACTCATCGTTAATACCGGAATGGTAATGTTTGAATAATCTTCATTGATAGAACCGTGCTTCCAATAATCATCTCTTGTTTGATGACTAACCCATTCTTCCACAAACGGTGGTGTATGTTCTAAACGTTCAAGCCAATTCTCATACCATTTATCACCGAAATATTTCGGAAATGCTGGTCGTGCATTATATGCAAACATCGTAGAAGCCCACCAAAGCATATCAGAAGCCATAAGCGTTCCGCCTTTATAATGAACATCATCCGCGTATCGATCATCCGTTGAACATAATGAGATAATGGTCTTCAACGCTTCTGGTTGTCTCGCAGCAACTTGTAATCCGTTAAATCCTCCCCACGATTTACCGATCATTGCTACTGAACCATTTGACCACTCTTGGTTTGTTATCCATTCTATAATGTCCAATGCATCGTCTTGTTCTTGTAATGGATATTCGTCTTCGATAATACCTTCAGAATCCCCAGTTCCCCTTATATCAACTCGAATAGCAGTATACCCAAACCCTGCAAAATACTTATGTCTAATTTCATCCCGTAAAGCTGTAAATTCATCTTTTCTATATGGTAAATATTCTAATACCGCACCTTTAGTCTTAGTGTCGGTCTTAGGTTGCCAGATTTTAGCTGATAATTTCGTACCATCTTGCATCGTTATCCAAGTATGATGAATCACTTCGATTTCATATGGAAATTGTGTTCGCTCAGTTATTTTATTATAGTCTACATCAAAAACACCCATGTAAAATCCTCCTCTATTTATCTATTACTGCTTATTATACATAATTACATATATAAAAACTGACCAGACACTTTCGTCTGATCAGTTCGTACTATTATCCATTTTGAAGTAAATACATTTTGTGATAAATGCCGTCTTGTTTAATCAATTCGTCATGTGTGCCTCTTTCAACAATTTCGCCTTTATTCAATACGAGTATTTGATCAGCATCTTGAATAGTTGAAAGTCTATGTGCAATCGCTAATGTTGTTCTGCCTTTTCTCATTTTTTCTAAAGATGCTTGAATTTGCGCTTCTGTTTCTGAATCGATATTAGCAGTCGCTTCATCCAGTATTAATATTTTTGGATCACTTGCGATCGTTCTTGCAAATGCTAACAATTGTCTTTCTCCACTTGAAAATGCACTACCTTTTTCGATTACTTTATGATCATATTTCCCAGGTAATTTATTGATAAATTGATCTGCATTTACAAATTCAGCCGCTTCTTTCACTTTTTCAAAAGTCATTGTCGGGTGATACAATTTTATATTCGATGTAATCGTTCCGTAGAAAATAAATGCATCTTGAAGCACAAGCCCAATATTAGATTTGAGTTCTTTTTTCGGTATTTGCTTAATCGATTGTTGATCTATTAAAATTTCACCTTGTTCAAATTCATAAAATCTCATAAACAAGTTAATGATTGAACTTTTCCCAGAACCTGTATGCCCAACAAGTGCAACTGTTTCACCTGGATTTGCGATAAATGATATATTTTTTAATACATCTGTTTTGCCATCGTAACTAAATGTTACATCTTTAAATTCAATTTTGCCGTCAGTAATATGAAAATCTTGACGCTCTTGTTGCTCGGGCTCAAGCATATCATTATCGATTAGTTTAAATACACGACTCGCTGATACGAGCGCTTGTTGAAGTACGTTTAAATTTTGACTGACTTGGTTAATCGGTTCAAAGAAGCGTTCCATATATTGTACAAATGCAAATACAACCCCTGCTGTAATGCCACCTGAAAAGCTCAATATACCGAAGTAGCTTAATATCATAATGACAGCAAATACTGAAATCATACTGATTGCCGGTCTGAGTAATAAGCCATCAATTTTGACTGTCTTCATATTAAACTCATAGTGCTCATCGTTAATGTCATTAAATTCTTTTTGAAGTCTCTTTTCTTGATTAAATACTTGAATAATTCTCATACCTTCGATAGATTCAGCTAACTTCGCATTTAAATCTGATAAAAGCTGTCTCGCTTGAGAAAAGTATATCGCAGAATATTTTCTATAAAGTGCTAATATGACAACTATAATAGGTACAAATACAAGTGCCATTAAAGCTAATTTAAAATCTAAAATAAACATCATGACATAACTTGAAATAACCATAAATAATGCCATTAAAAATGATGAAAATACACCGATAAACATTTCTACAATGGCTTCAGTATCATTCGTTAACCTTGATACTATACTGCCACCTGGCTCTTTATCAAAATAGCGCATGCCTAATTGGCCAATTTTATCAAAAGCATCAATTCTTAATTGTTGAATCACTTTAAAAGCTAAATATTGAAATAAGTATACATTCCAATATGTTGTTACAGCACCGATGATTTGAACGACAAAGAATATGACAATCAGTAATGTCATATCTGATTCTGGAAATACACGTGGTGTTAAATAGTCATCGATAAATACTTTTACTAAATAAGGTGTTGCGACACTTGCAACTGTCGAAATCGTCAGCATCAAGAAAGCAAGTGCAATGATACCTTTAAAGGGGAACGTATATTTAATTAATCTTTTGAGTACATCAAACTGATCTTTGGCAGTTAAATTATGATTTTGTGCCATCGTTGTCATCCCCCTTTGCCAATTCATCTAGACTACTCGCAAGTTTTTCATGTAAGGCTTGTGATTGATACGTGTCATAATACCAACCTTTAAGATTCATCAACTCTTGATGTGTACCGCGTTCAATGATTGTGCCTTCATCCATCACGATAATCATATCCGCATGACTGACAGCACTCATTCTATGAGCTGTTATAATATTCGTCTTACCTTGTCTGACGTTCTGCATATTTTCAAGTATATGTTCTTCAGTCTCTGCATCTACTGCTGATAATGAATCATCTAATATCAGTACAGGTGGATTCATAATTAATGCCCTTGCGATAGAAATCCTTTGTTTCTGACCGCCTGATAATGAAACACCTCTCTCACCGACAACTGTATTGTAGCCTTCAGGAAAGCTTAATATATCTTGGTGAATATAACTAATATTACTCGCGTTATGAATAATATCATCATCGATAGTAGGATCGCTAAAGGCAATATTATTTCTTATTGAAGTCGAGAATAAAAAGTGATCTTGAGGTACATAACCAAATTGCGCTCTTAAATGACGAATATCAAAATAACTTAATGGATGATGTCCATATATAATTTCATCCGCTTCTTTCGTATCAAATTCGCGTAATAACAGACGAATGATTGCACTTTTACCTGACCCTGTTCGACCAACAATACCTAATGTTGTACCTTTTTCAATCGTGAAATGAATGTCATGTAATGCCACATTATCATCGTTTGGGAATTTAAAGGATTTAATGTCGACATGAATATCCCCTTCAGGAATCGTATCCGTCTTAACTTCTGTATCGACATCGTTTGGAACATTGGTAATTTCATTAATTCTTTCATATGAAGCATGACCTCTTTGAACAATGTTAAAGAATAATCCAAGTGCAAGCAGTGGCCAAACCATCATCCCTAAATAAGTTGTAAATGTAACAAGTTGTCCAATTGTAATATCATCTTGAATCACCATTCTTGCGCCAAAGAATATCGCTAAAAAGTAACTCACACCAATTACTGACATAATCGTTGGATCAAACAATGCATCAATTTTAGAAACTTTTAAATTTTTGTATACGACATCATCACTTAGTTGCTTAAAATCTGCTTGATCGTCTTTTTCATAACCAAAAGTCTTTGTAACTTTTATCCCAGCAATACTCTCTTGAGTCTTATCATTCAACTGACTAAACGCAGCTTGTGCCTTTTTAAAACCGCGGTTAAGCAATTTACCATAATAACTCGTTAATATAATCATAATAGGAAGTGGAATCATCACAATTAAAGTTAAACGCCAATCAACAGTAATTGCCATAGTAATCAGAACAGCCCCACCTGACATCAATGAATCAGCAATTGTCAGAACGCCGCCACCTGCAGTGTTCTGAACAGCTCTAATATCATTAGTAGCATGTGCCATTAAATCTCCAGTACGTCTTTCTTGGAAAAAGGAAGGACTCATTGACGTATATTTGTGATACAGTCGCTCTCTTAATATCTTCCCTAACCTCATACTCGCCCCGAAAATCATAATGCGCCAGTAGTACCGAAATACATATGTTAATACAGCAGCAAGAAATAAAATGATGAGATAAATAAGAAGCGTCTTTTCCGTTAAAGTATTAAAGCTAATACCATCAATCACTCGACCAATAATTTGTGGTGGCAACAAATCAATCAGCGCAACGAGTAATAAAATGAGAATGCCAAAAATATAATTTTTCCTTTCTTGTTTAATAAACCAGCCCAATTTTGCAAATACCTTCATAATCGTCCACACTCCCCTTATATCTACACATTTAAAATTTTAGCACAAAACAATCATCTGAAAATTGAAAGTTCATAATTTTCATACATTTATATAAAAATCATCCGAATGGCGTATACGGGAATTTTGTAGATGAGGGAGATTGGGAGGTGTGGGTGTTGCTTGTTTAGGCAGTCTTGCAATATACGGGCGTGCTATGTGGCTTGTTTAGGCAGTCTTGCAATATACACGGCTCCAATATTGCTAGTCACCCTTCTCTTGCAATATTCAGACCTCCAATGTTGCTAGTCACGCTCCACTTGCAACATTCAGAACACTTCATCCCACTATTCCCCAATAAAAAAATGGCCGGGACATTATTCAATGTTCCGCGCCATTTTCACTTCTTTATGATTTTGTACCGAATAGACTTATTCCTAATATGACAAATACTGCACCACTTATTTTATTGATAATTTTTTCTACTACGATATTTTCTCTTAATTTTGTTGTTAAACTACTTGAAAAGATTGCAATGATAAATGATGTGATCGCACCCATTACTGCGAAAATACTACCCAATATTAAAAATGGTATTGGACCGTACTGATTATCCACTGAAATAAACTGTGGAATAAAGGAAATAAAGAATAGCGCTACCTTAGGATTCGTAACGTTCGTGATCACGCCTTGTACAAATAATTTTCTACGAGACTGATACACGGTCTTCTTTATTGAGATTGAAGATTGTTTACTTATAAACATTTGTATACCTAAATAAATTAAATAAACTGCTCCGACAATTTTAATAATCGTGAATAAGACAACGGAAGTTTGTAAAATAACGGACAACCCTAATCCTGACAGTACAGTATGAACAACTGCACCAACCGATACACCTAATGCTGAATATATACCTGCATCTCTACCTTGTGAAATACTTCTATTTAATATAAACATCATATCAATACCAGGTGTGATACAGATGATAAGCACTGTGATTAAAAACAGTTGAAAAGATACGATATCAAACATCATTTACCCCCTTTAAATTAATCGTTAAGATATACTAACATATAATCTAAAGTTGTAAAATGAAAATTTTAATTTATCTCGACCTTTTCAATTTCTAAGTCTATATTTAACTTTTCAAGTATTGATTCAAAACCTTCTATAGTATAGTTCTCATTTTCAGTTACTAATGTCTTAATCCTGCCATGACCGTTGGAAATGTAGGATGCTGCTTGTTCAATAACAGTTTGAGCAGGATCAATAAACATGATATGTGGATATAATTCTTTAAAATAACTATACAACCACGGTAAATGTGTAGAAGATAATGTAAATATATCGATTTCTTCATGTTGGTCTATAATATCATCCATAAAATTCTTCACAGTCATTAAAGTACGATATTTATCGGATATAAATGAACCGTCTTCAACTAATTCTACTAATGAAGAAGCATTAAATTGATAT
Source organism: Mammaliicoccus sp. J-M41 (assembly GCF_022385935.1). Lineage (NCBI taxonomy): Bacteria > Bacillati > Bacillota > Bacilli > Caryophanales > Staphylococcaceae > Mammaliicoccus > Mammaliicoccus sp. J-M41. Next base: position 9,781 of record NZ_JAJNIR010000023.1, read on the forward strand.
ACATGGCCTGAAGAAACTTCATTGTTTATAAATTCATTTAATGCATCACTTTCAATTAAAGATTGAACACCTAAAATACCTATTTGTTTACTAGAAGATTTCTCTAACGCTTCTTTCACCGGTGGAAATACACCTATGATTTCAGTATCAAAATTATCTTTCATGTTATTTAAAATAGTAATCGTTGGTACATTAGATGCCACGATAATCAAACGAGGATTCCACTTTTCTAAATAATGAATGGTTTGTGTGATTACAGTTTCTAATTCATGGATATATTTTTGACCATAAGGAAACTGATTGCGATCTGCCAAATATATTATGTCTTGATTTGGGTATGTCTTTTTTAACAATTCTACAATTGAATAGCTGCCAATTCCCGCATCAAAAACAGCAATAGGTTGCAATAACGTGTCTTGATTATTTGTCATATATGCCATCCTAACTTAAATTTCTAAAAATACTTTCGGTGTTTGTGCTATTTTCTCATCTACCACGTTATAAAATCCACCTTTTTGATATCCCATACAATGCACTTTATCTTCTGTAGCAATTTCGAATTCAAGTTCCCACTTCATTCTACTCACTTTAACTAACCAACACCTACCAACTGGTTTATCATGAATCGTCAATGGTACTTTATAGTCTGACTCAGTTCTCATCAATATTGGTGATATATTAAATTTCATCATTTCTGAGTAAGTCATATATTGGTTGATAAAAGCAGTTCTTAAATCTTCAAACCATCTTACATACACAATATTACTCACAATGCCCATAGCATCAATATCATAAACATTAACTTCGATTTCTTTTTCAGCGACTAATTTTCTCTCTTGCATTAAAAAGACTCCTTCGTACATCATTTTTTATTATTTCAAAATAACTTTATACATATTATCACTTAAAGTCATTCATTAAATCAACCTTTAGCAATACTAGGAATTTTTAAATCACTTAAGAATAATCTAGTTATTAGTTATTCTCTTTGTTATCTTTTTTGCGACGACCAAGCAATAATAATGATCCAACTCCAGCAAATAAACCGCCGAATAAAGCACCGTTATTAATTGGTTGTTCACCAGTGTCTGGTAATTTCTTATCATTATTTGATTTATCATGATCATCTGTAGTTGCAGCTTTTGCAATGCCGTTTCCATCATTGTTGTTTGAATCAGTTGAACCCATTCCCATATCTGAGTCTGAGTCTGAATCTGAGTTGCTTTCTGAATCTGATTCACTATCAGAGTTTGAATCGCTGTCTGAGTCTGAGTTGCTATCTGAGTCGCTTCCAGTGTCCTCTTTAGCACCATGGATGATTACTTCATCTTGTGGTTCTTCAATGATTTCACCAGTTTCAGGATCTTTCAATCCATCTTTACCTGGGATAACTTTAGTTTCACCTTCTGGTAAGTTTGGATCAATTTCTTCATGAGTACCATGAGGAATAATTTCAGGTGCATAGTTAACAATTTCGTCTGTTGGTTCTTTCGTTACTTCCGTTGTTGGATCGCCTTCGCCTACTTTTTCTGCTGTTAATGGATTAATTGTTGCTGCTTTGTTTGTTTCTTCAGTTTTTGGCGCTTCTTCTGTTTCTACTTTGTCTGTTTCTTCAGCTGTTGACGCTTCTTCTGTTGTTGCTTTTTCTGCTTCTTCAGCTTTTGGTGCTTCTTCTGTTTGTTCTTCTTTAGCGACATCTTGTTCATTAGTTGCAATTTCTTCTGTGCTCTCTTGATCTACAATTTGTTTTTCTGTTGATGTTTGTTTTTCTATAGCCTCTTCAGATTGACCATCATCATTTAAATTATTTGACTGTGATTGTACAGAATTATTTTGTTGTTCATCCGCTTTTGCTTCTTCACCTATCCCGAAAAGTAAAGTAGCTCCGACTAAAATAGAAGCAGTTCCTACTGTAAATTTTCTAATAGAATACTGGACCGTCTACACTTAATTGGACAACTTCTTTAAAGAGAAGTATTGTTAAAATTAAGAAAGTAGGTGGTCTTTTTATGAGAAGAGAGCGTAGAGAATACAGTAATGAATTCAAACAGCAAATGGTTGATTACAACATAAAAAAATCTCTTGTCATTTAATATGACAAGAGATTAATTCGTTAATATATTTTATTATTTAAGTTCTTCACCGTTTGTATCGATAACATTTTTATACCAATAGAATGAGTTCTTCTTAGTACGTTTTAATGTTCCTTTTCCTGCATTATCACGATCTACGTGAATTAAACCATATCGTTTTTTCATTTCACCTGTTGTAAATGATACAATATCAATTATGCCCCATGGTGTGTAACCCATTAGTTCAACACCGTCTTCATCAACCGCTTCTATAGACGCTTGAATGTGTTCTCTCAAGTAATCGATTCTTTCTTGGTCATCTATCGTACCGTCTTCTTTAAATTCATCTGTTGTACCGAAGCCATTTTCAACGATAAATAATGGTAACTGATAGCGATTGTACAGCGCATTTAAAGTATATCGTAAACCAATTGGATCTATTGCCCAACCCCATTGACTGACTTTAATGTATGGATTCTCTACTGAATTTGGTAATCCACCATTCACAACATTACCATCAACACTTTGTTCTGCATCATGTTTAACGACTGTAGACATATAATAACTGAAGCCGATATAGTCTACCGTACCATTTTTCAAGATTTCATCGTCGCCTTCTTGCCACTTAATATCGTAACCTTTTTTCTCGAACATTTTTAATGCATAACCTGGGTAATATCCTCTTACTTGAACATCTGGGAAGAAATATCTCAAACGACTGGCAATTTCCGCTTCTAAAATATCTTTAGGATTACATGAATATGGATAAATAGGTACGTGAGAAATCATGTTTCCAATTACAAAGTTTGGATTAATTTCTTTACCTTTTGATACAGCAAGTGCACTTGCGATTAATTCGTTATGCGCAACTTGATATAATACTTCTTCAGCATCATCTTCTTCTGTTAAAGTGACACCAGAATTCGTCCATAAGAATATAGGATTACTCGTATCCATTTGGTTATTAATCTCGTTAAATGTCATCCAATATTTCACTTTATCTTTATAACGATTGAAGACAGTTTCAGCAAAACGAACGAAAAAGTCTACAACTTTACGATTTCTAAAACCACCATATTCTCGTGCTAAATGTAACGGCATTTCAAAATGAGATAACGTTAATACAGGTTCAATGTTATATTTTAAAAGCTCATCAATCACATTATCATAGAACTTTAGCCCTTCTTCATTTGGCTCAGTTTCATCACCATTTGGAAAAATACGCGTCCATGCGATAGATGTTCTTAAACACTTTAATCCCATTTCATTGAACAGGCCAATATCTTCTTTATATCTATTGTAGAAATCAATACCTTCATGGTTAGGATAATATTTGTCCGCTTCAATCTTTTCAGTAATTTCACGTGCTTTACCATGCTCACCAGCAGTCATCACATCATGAACACTTAACCCTTTACCACCTTGATCATATCCACCTTCGAATTGATTAGCAGCTAAAGCGCCACCCCATAAAAAGTCTTTGTTTAATTTAGCCATTTGATTACCTCCGGATATTTTGTATACACTTACATTATAATTATACCGATACAATTTGTAAAGATAGGTATATATTTAGTTAGTGTTATTAATTTAACAAGTGCTATAATATGAGTAATATCTATCATAAAGTGGGGATTAATATGCTTAAGTACGAGCTTATTGCCGAACGTATTGAGTCGCTTATCAATAATGGGCATTATGAAGCTGGGGATAAATTACCGAGTGTTGAAGTTTTAAGAAGTGAATTTAACGTGAGCAAGAGTACGATTATCAATGCTCTCAAAAATCTAGAAAAAACAGGTTTAATCTATCAAGCTAGAGGCAGTGGGATTTATGTAAGAAATCCGAAAAGAGATGGATTTGTTAACTTATTTACTGCTGATGGATTTTCAGATGAATTTAAAGGGCACGATGTAACGAGTAAAATCTTAAAAGTCGCAGAGATTCAACCTGAAGATGAAGTAAAACAACAATTAAAGTTAAAAGATAACGATACTGTATATCTTGTAGATCGCGTTAGATATCTTGATGGAGAGGTATTCTGTATTGAAACTTCTTATTTTAGTAAGAATGTTGTCTTATACATGAATGAAGAAATTGCCAATGGTTCAATCTTTCATTACATTGAAAATAACTTAAAAGTCAAAGTAGGATTCACTGATATATATTTCAATATTGGTAAATTAAATAAAGAAGATGCGACACACTTGGAATTAAATGAAGGTGATCCATCTTTAGAATATGAACAAATATTCTACACGAGTACAGGTATTCCTTTCGACTACTCTAAAATCATATTCCATTATGAAAATTCTAGATTCTATATACCTTCAATTAAATAATAGATCGGGACAGTCATCATGAGCGATGGCTGTCCCGTTTTTTATGCCATTTCTGTTGGATTAATGGCTTGTATAAATTTAAATGTATTGGCTTCAAATTCAAATTCGAGTATGCAACAATTGGAGAATTTCACTTCTTTAACTTTTTCAAATGGTAACCATAGTTGTAAAAACATATATAATGCTCCACCATGGCTTACAGCTAAAATTGTATCGGCTTCATCTGTATTCATGATATTTGTTAAAGTTTCGTTCATTCTATTTTGCAGTTCTTCACTAGACTCACCGCCATAATCAACAAAGAAGTCTCCATAAGAAGTTTCACCTGGCTTATGTGGCGGATTTAATGTTTCACTTTCAGCTTCATAAAGCCCAAAGTTCCATTCTTTTAATCCTTTTAATCTTACATACGGCCTTTCTGGACATATAATTTCAAGCGTATCACTCGCGCGTTCTTGTGTAGATGCGTATAACGACTCAAATGTTATATTCGATTCATCGAAATACTTTTTTGCCATACGCGCTTGTTCAATACCTAATTGTGTTAATGGTGAATCAGATGCACCTTGAATTTTTTTCTTCTCATTAAATAATGTTTGTCCGTGTCTCATTAAGTATAATTTCTTACTCAAAATCCATCATCCCTCTTATCAAATTATCATTCATTACATTTATCCTACCATTATTAAAACTTAAGTGTAAAATAACATTTATTTTCATGAGCGTTCCTATTGCTTTAGTAAAAATTTTAAGTATAATATTTATAGTTAGTTTAATTTTTATCACAGAGGAGAAATATTATTATGTCACAAGTATTATTTATTACAGCTCATCCACATGATGAAACTGTTTCTTTTTCAATGGCAACAGCTAAATCATTTATCGAAAGTTATAAAGCTTCAAACCCAAATGATGAAGTCGTTCATATCGATTTATACAATTCATACATTCCACAAATTGATGCAGATGTATTTGCTGGTTGGGGTAAATTACAATCAGGACAAGGATTTGAAGAACTTTCAGAAGGCGAACAAGGTAAAGTACGTCGCTTAAACGAATTAAGTGATCAATTTGTTAATGCAGACAAATATGTATTTGTTACACCATTCTGGAACTTCTCATTCCCACCAGTTATGAAAGCATACTTAGATTCAGTATCAGTAGCTGGCAAAACATTCAAATATACAGCTGAAGGTCCAGTTGGTTTATTACCAAATAAAAAAGCATTACACATTCAAGCACGTGGTGGATACTATAGTGAAGGTCCAGCAGCTGACTTAGAAATGGGTCACCGTTACATCGGACAAATGATGAACTTCTACGGAATTACAGACTTTGACGGTTTAATTGTTGAAGGCCACAATGCTAACCCAGAAAAAGCAGAAGAAATCAAAGCAGACGCAATCGAGCGTGCAAAAGCATTAGGACAAACATTCTAATTTAATATTGAAAAATTGAACCTGAGTCATCACGCGATGACTCAGGTTTTCATTTATCGGCCTGTAAATCCTGTTTTCGGGTCGATATTTATTTTTATCGGCCTGATAATCTCATTTTCGGGTCGATAAATTTTTTTATCGGTCCATATTTCTCGTTTCTGGACCGATAATTTTTCGTATCGGTCCGTATTTCCAATTTCTGGACCGGTAATTTATTTTATCGGTCCAGAAACTCCCATATCCTCCCCCAAATTTCCTTCTAATCCTAAAATATATTACATTTTATTCAAAAGTTTCGTTTATACTATATTTATCAAGGAATTATTTTATGATTGGAGGCTTTTTCATAATGAAAGAGATTATAATTTTAACGGTGAGTGATATTCATGGCTATATCTTCCCTACTGATTATCAAGAGGCTCATCAAGACTTACCTAAGGGCTTACTTAAAATTAATCAAATGATTCAAGATATCAAGAAAACTCATGAACATGTCATCGTAATGGACAATGGTGATTTTCTACAAGGTTCACCACTATGTTCATATTTGGCTTCGGAAACAAAATCAAGCAAGCCTTTAACAGATCTATACAACCAAATTGGTTTTGACTTTGGTGTTATTGGAAATCATGAATTTAACTATGGCTTACCTTATCTTTATGATGCGATTAAATCTTTAAACTACCCCGTGTTATCGGCAAATATTTTTAAAGATCATCAACCTTTCACTGGTAATGATGTCATTTATTTAGAAAAAGAGAAAACAACTTTCGGTATTATCGGTTTAACGACTCAATATATACCGCATTGGGAGAAACCCGATACAATAGCCGAATTAAGTTTCCAATCTGCTGTTGAAACTGCGAAAGAACTGATACCAGAAGTGAGACGTAACGCGGATATTGTTGTCGTGTGCTATCACGGAGGCTTTGAGCGTGATTTACATACAGGTGAAGAAACTGAATTACTTACTGGTGAGAATGAAGGATCCGCTTTACTAACAGAATTAGAAGATGTTGATGTATTGATAACAGGTCATCAACATAGAGAAATTGCAGAAGTCATTAATCAAACAGCAGTCATTCAACCCGGTGGTAAAGGAGATTGTCTCGGTAAAATCACATTGAAAATTGATGAAGAAACAAATAAAGTGTTATCAGCAGATTCAGAATTACTATTTGTTAAAGACTATCAACCTCAAATTTCAATTCCACAAAGTCTTACAAACTTAGAAAAAGAAATTAATGACTGGTTAGATACTGAAATCTCGCAACAATCTCAAACGATGTATGTCGACGATCATTTTAAAGCAAGAATAGAGCCACACCCACTGATTAACTTTATTAATTATGCTCAAATGAAGCTTAGTGGTGCTGATATTTCCGCTTCAGCATTATTTGATAGTGGTGTTGGGTTTGGACAAACTATTACGATGCGTGACGTTATTAACAATTACCCATTCCCTAATACATTCTATGTACTAGATATTACTGGTAAAGATTTATTACTAGCCTTAGAAAGAACCGCTTCATACTTCGATATTGAGCAAGGTGAACTCGTTGTGAATAAGGCTTTCATTGAACCTAAACCACAACATTATAACTATGATATGTACGCGGGTATTTCATATACATTCAATATTCATAAGCCTATTGGCAATCGTGTAGAAAATGTTTTATTTAAAGGCAAGACTATCGAATTAGACGCACATTATTCTATCGTTCTTAATAATTATAGAGCAGTTGGTGGCGGTGACTTTAACATGTATAGTGCTGATAAAATTATCAAAGATATTCAAGTAGAAGGCGCAGAAATGCTGATTAACTTCTTAGAGCAACACAGTATAGAAGATGTGCCAGAAGTAATGAATTTTGAAGTGAAATATTAACTAAACCCGAGAAATATGTTGCATCAGACAAACCTTTAATATCCTTACAATCATTTAACAAAATTTTCTATTTTTATGTAAAAAAAACATAAGATTTTGTGGTAATATTTTTATGTAAATGGAGTCCATACAAATTATGGCATTAAATAGAAAATATATGCATATTCATATTGTAATTTTACATAATCGAAGCGTATAATTAAATTTGTATCGAGATTTTATTTATTTGTAGTGATAATACATATTTGGAGGTTTAATTAATGGACATGAAAAAAAGTTTTAGTTTTGTAACCATACTTTTGTTGGGGGCAATGATTTTACTAGCTGCATGTGGCAACGGGAAATCAAGTATTGATTCAAAATCGTCAAGTGATGGGGATAGCAAAGGGGACAGCTATAAACCTAAAGAACTTACTATTCAATTCGTTCCATCTCAAAATGCTGACACATTAGAAGCAAAAGCAAAACCGTTAGAAAAATTATTATCAAAAGAATTAGATATTCCAGTAAAAGTTTCAGTTTCTACAAATTACAACACAATCGTTGAAGCAATGAAATCTAAAAAAGTAGACGTTGGTTTCTTACCACCTACTGCTTACACATTAGCACATGATCAAAAAGCTGCTGATGTATTACTACAAGCACAACGTTATGGCGTTAACAAAGACGGATCTAATAATGACAAACTCGTTAAAAGTTATAAATCACAATTTGTTGTTAAAAAAGATTCTGGAATTAAATCTTTAAAAGATATGAAAGGTAAAAAAATTGCCTTACAAGATGTTACATCAACTGCAGGATACACTTATCCAGTAGCTGAATTATTAAAAGAAGGCATCAATCCAATTAACGACATGAAAATTACAAATGTTAAAGGACATGACCAAGCTATTATTGCATTATTAAATGGTGACGTTGATGTAGCTGTAACATTCCAAGATGCTCGTAACATTGTTAAGAAAGACCAACCAAACGTCTTCAAAGATACTGAAATCGTAGAATTAACTGAAGATATTCCAAACGATACAATTTCAGTAAGAAGCGATATGGATGACAAATTTAGAGATAAACTTAAAAAAGCTTTTAAAGATATCGCAAAAACTAAAGAAGGTCACAAAATTGTAAGTGAAGTTTATAGTCATGAAGGCTATGTTGATAGTAAAGACTCTGAATTCGATATCGTACGTGAATACGGTAAAAAAGTAAACGATAATGAAAAATAATGATGAGATTTAATATAAAAGCTCAGCTCCTATTATGAGCAGAGCTTTTATTTTTTAAGGGGGATACATATGAGTCAAATAGAATTTAAAAACGTGAGCAAAATATATAAAAATGGTCACCAAGGCCTGAAAGATATCAATTTAAATATTGAAAAAGGCGACTTTGCAGTAATTGTAGGTTTATCAGGTGCTGGTAAATCTACCCTACTACGTTCTATCAATCGTTTACATGATATTACTGAAGGCGATATTTTAATTGATGGTAAATCCATCTCTAAAGCATCAGGTAAAGAATTACTGATGATGCGCCGCAATATAGGTATGATTTTCCAACATTTCAATTTAGTCAAACGATCATCTGTAATAAGAAACGTGTTGAGTGGTAGAGTCGGATACCACCCTACTTGGAAAATGGTACTCGGTTTATTTCCGAAAGAAGATAAAATAAAAGCATTAGAATCATTAGATAGAGTAAATATACTAGAAAAAGCGTATAACCGTTCTGATGAATTATCTGGTGGTCAACAACAACGTATTTCTATTGCACGTGCTTTATGTCAAGAATCGTCTATCATCCTTGCAGACGAACCTGTTGCGTCATTAGACCCACTTACAACGAAACAAGTTATGGATGACTTAAAGCGTATTAACGAGGAATTAGGTATTACGATTATCATCAACCTGCATTTCGTAGATTTAGCAAAAGAATACGGTACTAGAATTATCGGGCTACGTGCTGGTGAATTAGTTTATGATGGTCCTGCATCAGAAGCAACGGATGAAACATTTGCCGAAATTTATGGACGCCATATTAAAAATGACGAGAAGTTAGGGGTGCAGTAAATGGACTCTAACCAAGAACGCTTTGAACCTTACTTACGTCGTAAGACTTCTTTAAAAGTTGTTTTATCAATCATTATCGTCGCTATATTAGTCGTTTGGAGTTTCATGTTTACAAACTTTAGTATTGGTGATTTAATGTACGGTATTCCACAAATGGTCGAACTGTTCAAAAGTATGGTTCCACCAGATTTAAGTTATATTTCTAGTATCACTAAACCAATGCTAGATACCATTCGAATGGCAGTTGTAGGGACATTTATAGGTGGTCTACTTTCAATTCCTATTTCAATCCTGTGTGCCCGCAATGTCATTCGTTCAAGTTGGATTACTTATCCTTGTAGATTTATCTTGAATATTGTAAGAACAATCCCTGACTTATTACTTGCAGCAGTATTCGTTGCAATTTTTGGTATCGGTCAAATTCCAGGGGTACTCGCAATCATCATTTTATCTATTAGTATCATATGTAAATTGATGTATGAATCATTAGAAAGTATTGATGATGGCCCATTAGAAGCTATGACTGCAGTTGGTGCAAATAAATTAAAATGGATTACATATGCGATAATCCCACAAGCTATTGCACCATATATGTCTTATGTATTATACGCATTCGAAATTAACATAAGAGCGGCAGCAGTATTAGGTTTAGTAGGTGCTGGTGGTATTGGTCTGTATTATGATCAAACGTTAGGGCTTTTCCAATATCCTAAGACATTAACAATCATACTTGTAACACTTGTTATTGTTGTAATCATTGACTTAGTAAGTACGAAAGTGAGGGAAAAATTAATATGACACAAACTCATTATCAGTTAAAGCCAGAAAGACAACGCAAATCCATTATTTCTCGATGGATTACAAGTATCATTGTTGTCGTATTATTAATTTGGGCTTTTGTAGGATTACCCGCTTTCGAAATCAAATCACAGTCAGGAACAATTATGAAATCTATTGTAGATGGATTATTTCATCCTGATTGGAATTATGTATATATTCCTGAAGGTGAAGACCTTCTTAGAGGTTTATTAGAAACATTTGCAATTGCTGTTATTAGTACATTTTTATCAGCCATTTTATTTATACCACTTGCATTTATTGCTGCTAAAAACATGGTTAAATTTAAACCTGTTTCTAGTATTAGTAAATTTATTTTGAGTGTTATAAGAGTGTTTCCTGAAATTGTTATGGCTATTATCTTCATTAAAGCTGTAGGTCCAGGTTCATTTTCAGGTGTACTTGCACTAGGTATTCATTCTATAGGTATGATGGGTAAATTGTTCGCTGAAGATCTAGAAAATCTAGATTTAAGTCCAACAGAATCACTCGTAGCAAGTGGCGCCAATTCGATTAAGACACTTATGTTTGCAGTAGTACCACAAATACTCCCTTCATACATATCATTAGTATTATATCGTTTTGAGTTAAACTTAAGATCCGCTTCAATACTCGGTTTAATCGGAGCTGGCGGTATCGGTACACCATTAATATTTGCTTTGCAAACTCGAACTTGGGATCGAGTAGGCATAATATTAATAGGTTTAGTCATAATGGTAGCAGTAGTTGATTTTATATCAGGTAGTATTAGGAAGAAACTCGTTTAACAAAGATGAAGCGACCACGGAAATTTCGATTTCCGGGTCGCTATTTTATTTTATCGGCCTGAAAACTCCATTTTCGGGTCGCTATTTTTATTTATCGGCCTGGTAATCCCGTTTTCGGGTCGCTATTTATTTTTATCGGCCTGGTAATCCCGTTTTCGGGTCGCTATTTATTTTTATCGGCCTGGTAATCCCGTTTTCGGGTCGCTAATTTTATTTATCGGTCCATATTTCTCTTTTCTGGACCGGTAATTATTTTTATCGGTCCATATTCCAACCTCATCACCCTATTCAATCTATATTACATTTGTCTTTTTGTTTGTTCTTGAAAACGATTACAACTATAATGTAATTATACACTAAAGATTGAGGTGATGATTTATGGTAAATGTAAATAACCAAGGAATAAAGCTTTATGTGCTCGACAATGGTCGTATGAGAATGGACAAGAATCTAATGATTGCTGGGTCTAATCAAGCTACTTTGGATAATCCTAATGCACCTAATGAAATGTTTGAATTCCCTATTTACACCGTATTTATTGATCATCCTGAAGCAAAGATTTTATTCGACACGGCTTGTAACCCTAACTCTATGGGGGAAAACGGTAGATGGATTAACCAAACTCAAAAAGCATTCCCGTATACTGCTGATGAATCTTGCTACTTACCTAATAGACTTGAACAAATTAATGTCGATCCAAGCGAAGTTGATTATGTCGTAGCTTCTCACCTTCATTTAGATCATGCGGGTTGTCTTGAATATTTTACAAACGCAACTATAATTGTGCATGATGATGAACTTAATGGAACGATGCAGACTTATGCGCGTAACCAAAAAGCTGGTGCTTATATTTGGGCGGATATTGATGCTTGGATTAAAAATGATTTAACATGGAAAACGATTAAACCTTATGAAGATAATTTAGAAATTGTTAAAGGTGTTAAAGTACTGAATTTTGGTAGTGGTCATGCATGGGGCATGATTGGACTAGAAGTAGAAACTCAGGAACTCGGTACACTGATATTGGCTTCAGATGCTATTTACACAGCTGAAAGTATGGGAGACATTTTAAAGCCACCTGGTATTTTATACGATTCAATTGGTTGGGCAAGATCTGTTGAAAAAATTAAAAGACTCGCTAAAGAGAAAGACGCACAAATTTGGTTCGGCCATGATGGCAATCAATTTGAAGGCTTTAGAAAATCAACAGATGGATATTACGAATAATGTTAATCATATAGGAGTGAAAGCTAATGAAGACACGAGCAGCAGTATTGCACGAAATGGGTTTACCTAGTCCATATTCAGAAAGTAAACCGTTAAAAATTGAAACACTTGAATTAAATAAACCGAATCAAAATGAAGTGCTCATCAAAATTGGAGCGGTAGGTTTATGTCATTCAGATTTATCTGTTATTAATGGAAGTAGACCACGCCCTACTCCTATGGCACTTGGGCATGAAGCGGCAGGAGAAATTATTGAAATTGGAGACAACGTAACAAACTTTGAAGTTGGTGATCATGTTGTCTGTACATTTATTCCAAACTGTGGTCATTGTTTACCATGTAGTGAAGGTAGACCTGCACTATGTGAAAATGGCGCTGCTTCTAATGAGCAAGGAGAACTTCTTGATGGTGGCATAAGACTACATAATGACGAAGATAATATGCATCATCACCTAGGGGTTTCTGGCTTTGCAGATTATGCAGTTGTTTCACAGCACTCTATCGTTAAAGTTGATAAAGACATTCCTTTTGAAAAAGTAGCCATATTTGGATGTGCTGTTATTACAGGTATAGGCGCAGTTATTAATACAGCACAAGTAAAACCAGGCAGTTCAGTCGCAGTTGTTGGATTAGGCGGTATTGGTTTGAATGCAATTTTAGGCGCTAAATTAGCTGGAGCAGGAGAAATCATTGCATTAGATATTAATCCAGACAAATTTGAATTAGCTAAAAAACTCGGTGCAACTGCAACTTTTAATTCAGGAGACGATGATGTTGTTGAACAAGTTAAAGATTATGTAAAAGGTGGCGTTGAGTATGCATTTGAAACTGCCGGTGTCGTGCCAGCAATGGAAGTTGCATACAAAATCACTAAACGTGGAGGTTCAACAGTTACAACCGGATTACCAGACCCTAAACATCAATTTTCATTTCCACAAGTTACTTTAGCAGCAGAAGAAAGAACCATTAAAGGTTCATATGTTGGTAGCTGTGTACCAATGAGAGATATCCCAAGATTTATCGCACTTTATAAACAAGGTCGCTTAGATATTGATTCATTACTAACAGACACGCTGCCTCTAGATGAAATTAATGAAGGATTCGACCGACTAGCAAAAGGAGACGCCGCAAGACTAGTAGTCAAAATGAATAATTGATAACTGAGATGCAAAATATGGACCGATAAATTTTTTTATCGGTCCAGAAACTCCATTTTCGGGTCGCTATTTTATTTTATCGGCCTGGAAATCCTATTTTCGGGTCGCTATTTTATTTTATCGGCCTGAAAATCCCAATCCTACCTTCTCACTTCCTGCCCACACCCACATACCTACATCCGCACATTACAAATATCATTATCTTTGTGACTTTTACATGGAAAGTATACAATTATATTTAAAGAATGATTCATTATTTATAAGGGGATGAACAAATGGATACTTCATTTAATACAACAAAAGAATTTGCCGAAGCTTTGGATAAAGCGGATGTGTTACATCATGTTCGTGATCGATTTTATATACAACCTAACGAAATTTACATGGATGGGAATTCTTTAGGTCTTGCTTCTAAAGATGCTGAGGCATCATTGCTCAATGCATTAGAAGATTGGAAAAAAGAAGGTATCAAAATTTGGAATATTGAAGACAGCAAATATTATCATTATTCTAAGCACATTGCTTCAAACATGGCTCCATTAATTGGTGTGAGTCCTGAAGAAGTTGTTGTAGTTGGTAGTACGACATCCAATATACATCAAGCTATCAGTACTTTTTACGAACCGACTAAAGATAAATACAAAATATTAGTTGATGACTTAAACTTCCCTACTGACCGTTATGCAGTAGATAGTCAAGTGCGTCTAAAAGGATTAGATCCAAACGATGCAGTTAAAATTGTTAAAAGTTCAGATGGTGTATTCATTGATGAAGATGCCATTATTGAAGCAATGACGGATGATGTTGCACTTATTCTATTACCTACTGTTCTCTACCGAAGTGCTCAAGTATTAGACATGGCAAAAATAACAATGGCTGCGAAGGAACGTCAAATCATCATTGGATGGGACTTATGTCATGCAATCGGTGCGATTGAAATGGACTTAACCCAAATTGATGCAGACTTTGCTGTATGGTGTACATATAAATATTTATCAGGTGGACCTGGTTCAACTGCTGGCTTATATATCAATAAGAAACACTTTAATCGCAGTCCTGGTACGGCCGGGTGGTTTGGGAATAAAGACGAAACACAATTCCAACTTAATCATACATTTGAACATCAACGAGATGCTTCAGGTTGGCAAGTTGGAACGCCAAATATTCTCTCTATGGCACCATTAGAAGGTGTGCTTAACATTTTTAACGAAGTTGGTATGCATGCAATTAGAACGAAATCACTTCATATTACGTCATACTTAATGTATTTAATTGATGAAAAGTTAACTGACTATGGTTATTCAGTTGGGAACTTACGTGATGATTTTAAACGAGGTGGACATGTTTGTTTAGTGCATGATGAAGCATATAGAATCAGTTTAGCGTTGAAAGATAAAGGTGTGATTCCTGATTTTAGAGAGCCGAATGTGATTCGATTAGCACCTATTGCTTTATATACATCTTATGAAGAAGTCTATAAAGTCGTTGAGATTTTAGAAGAAATTGCACAAGATCATTTATACGAACAATATAGTACTAAACGTGGCCTGGTCGTATAATAAATTGCGTACTTAAGGAGTAGCTATATGTTCAAGAAACACGGAGAAATCATTCGATTTATACTTGTAGGTGGCATCAATACAGTTAATTATTACTGGATATATTTATTATTATTAAAAGTGTTCGACATTCAATATTTAGTAAGTCATATATTGAGTTTCATAATAAGCTTTATCATTTCATTTTATTTGAATTGTTATTTTGTTTACCGAGTTGAACCTACCGTAAAAAAATTCATTCAATTTCCTATTACACAAGTTGTAAATATGGGATTACAAACATTATTATTATTTGTGTTTGTACAGTTACTTCATGTAAACGAAACTTTTGCACCATTTATCGGATTAATTTTTACAATTCCAATAACATTTATATTATCTAGATGGATTTTAGTAGATAAATAAAATGACAAGCGCCTGTAACATAAACATGTTACAGGCGCTTGTCATTTTTTCTATAATAAGAACATAACAAAGAATGGAACGACTGCTACGACTACGATACCAACAAGAACGAGTGAAATACTGGCCATTGATTCTTCTACTTCACCTAATTCTTTTGCTGCTGCGACACCGAGTGTGTGTCCACTTGTACCTAAAGCTAATCCTCTCGCAATCGGATTTGTAATATTAAAGAGTTTCAATAATTTATTACCTAATGCCATTATAATAACGGCGTTTAAAATCACGGCTAATGATGTGAGTTCTTTAATACCTGAAATACCTTCTGAAACTGGTAATGCAATTGCAGTTGTTGCTGCTTGTGGTAACATTGACGCGATAATATCATCACCAAATTGGAATGCTTTCGCTACAATATAAATAATAACAAGTGCTGCTACTGTTCCAATTGCTATACCACCCATGATATGATGCCAATGTTTTTTAAGCACTTCACGTTTTTTGTATAAAGGAATTGCGAAACAAATTGTTGCTGGTTCTAGGAAGAAATTAATAATATCTCCACCTATTTTGTAATTTTCATATGGAATGCCTGTCGCTTTTAAAAATACAATACCACCAACCATACTGAAAAATAATGGCGCAAACAAGAAGAATCCATTTGTTTTTTTAAATAAATATGTACCGACTAAGAATAATATTACAGATAATCCGATACCGAAATATGGTGTATTAAGGCCTAAATGTTCCATCATGCATAATCACCTGCCACGCGTTTATTGTTAATTTCTTTCGTACGTTTAGCTGCTTTTTCACTTGGTTTAATGATCATTTGTGAAAAGATACCCGTACAAACAAGTAATAAAATTGTAGAAATAATAATCAGTAATATGATAAGTATTGGACTCGTACTTAAAATGCCTAATGAGTTGATTACTGAAATACCCGCTGGAACGAATAAGAATCCGATATTATTCGTCAATGCAGTACCAACCGCTTCTACTTGTTCTAACTTGATAATACCTGTCGTTAAAGCGATAAACATTAGCACTAATCCGATAACAGATGCTGGCATTGGTATAGGCATAAAGCTTTCTATGACATGTGAAATTAATAATACAATTGATATTGTTAATACTTGATGAAAGAAGTTATTGACTTTTTTCATTTTGACAACCTCCCGAAGTAATCTCTTAAGGTTATCTTAATATGAAAATCATTTTTTAAAGCGTTTTCAATGTGAAATGCAATAATTGACCTCTAAGTTACAAAATCTATGCTCTGAAAATTATACTAACCCTATTTCTGATTTAAATGACTTCATATATGATCGACTAACTTGTAATTTGATATTCCCCGTCAACGTCACTTGATACGTCGAATTAAACCAATGTTCAACCGATTGTATATGCCATTTATTGATAATACTTGCGCGATGAATACGAATAAATTTAGCGTGACTGAGCTTTTTCTCATAGAAACTAAGTGGTTCGTTTGTCGTATATTCATTGTCAGTCGTATTAATCGTCGTAATACCTTGGTTGACAGATATCGCAATAATATCATCTACATTCAATACATAAATA
This sequence comes from Mammaliicoccus sp. J-M41, assembly GCF_022385935.1. Taxonomy (NCBI): domain Bacteria; kingdom Bacillati; phylum Bacillota; class Bacilli; order Caryophanales; family Staphylococcaceae; genus Mammaliicoccus; species Mammaliicoccus sp. J-M41. The sequence continues at coordinate 27,123 of NZ_JAJNIR010000023.1, forward strand.
CGATCATCAATTTCAATAGGCAAGACTTCATCGTGATTGACAGGTTTCGGCTCCACTGATTGTTGTGTCTCGATATTCGTAATTTTATTAATCGCTTGTTCAATTCTTGCTTTCTCAAAAGGTTTCAAGATATAGTCTGTTGCTTCTAATTCAAATGCTTGTACAGCATATGTGTCATGAGCAGTCGCAAAGATAATATGCGGAACATGTTTCATTTTATTGATTTTCTTCGCTAAATCTAATCCACTTTCTTCCATCAAATTAATATCTAAAAATATAACATCAAATTCGTGTGACAGTAGTTGTTCCAATGTTTCTTCAACATTTTCTGCTTCTTCAATTTGACTAAATGAACCAATTTGATTCAATAAATATTTCAGTTCATTACGTGCTAATGGCTCATCATCAACAATTAACGCATGCATTACATTTCCTCCTCTCGATATTTGTGTGGAATAATCGTACATACTTTCGTTCCTTTATCACTTGAATCGAATTGTAATTCTGCATGATTTCCAAATAATCCTGTTAATCTTCTATTTAAATTCTCTAACGCACTTCCAGTTCCAGACTGAGAGGCAACCGTTGTCTTACCTAAAATAGCAATTTTATCTTCATGTATACCTTGTCCGTTATCTCTTACACATAATTGAATCGATTGATGGTTACGACTCACTTTGACCCAAATGCGATTGTCATCTTTTCTACTTGTAAACGCATGTTTAATCGCATTCTCTACTAATATTTGTATAACAAAAGGTGGTACAAGTGCAGAATAATGTTCTTCAGGTATATCAAATTCAATTTTAAAGTGATCGGGATATCTCGCTTGTTCTAAAGCAATATAAGCGCGTACTTGTTCTAATTCTTTTACAATTGTAATCGTATTGTTTCTCGCACCTTGTAAATTCGAACGGAAGAAATGACTCAATTGTAATAATAATTGACGTGCTTTCTCATGATCTATTCGAACTAATGCTGAAATTGTATTAATCGCATTAAAGAAGAAATGCGGATTAACTTGAGCTTGTAACGACTTAATTTCAGCATCTTGTAGTAATTTTCGTTGTGTTTCAACAGCACCGAGTTCTAACTGACTAGAGAATATTTTAGCTAAACCTTCAGCTAGTTGTTTCTCTACAAATGTTAAATCATGATGATCTGTAAAATATAACTTCAATGTTCCTACAATATCATCATGTACATATAACGGAATAACGATCGCCGCTTCAAGAGGACAGTTCGGATGTTGACACCCTATATCTTTACTAGAATAGACTTCTTTTTGTTGACCTGTTTCAATAACTGCTTTAGATAAATCAGTAATGATGGTCTTATCAGGTGTGTGATGATCACTAGCTACACCAACATGCGCCAATATATGCGTCTTATTTGTAATAGCAACAGCAGAAACTTTCATAAGATCTTTGATAATTTTTGCTGATTGATGTGCAGATGATTCTGTTAATCCTTCTTTAAAATAAGGCAATGTCTGATTGACGAGCTTTAATACATCATGCGTTTGAATCGCTCTCATTTGTTCTTCTTGTTTAACTGTCGAAATAATAATAGACATAAATATCGCAGTACCTAATCCATTAATGATAATCATCGGCAATGCAATAAGTTGAACAAGTTCCCATGCATCTGCTTTTTGAGATGAGAATATCAATATACAAATCATTTGAATAACTTCCGTTGATGCACCAACTAATGCACTTTGTTTCACGGATAAATAACTTTTTGACTTCATTGCTTGTGCCCCAAAGTAACCTGCGACAAGTCCAATGACGATAGATGATATTAAATATGTATATGCATCAGCACCGCCAATATAAACTCTAAATATACCTGATAGCACACCTACGAATAAACCTACAAATGGTCCACCTATTAACCCTGAAACGCCTATTGTTAACACACGTGTATTCGCAAGTGACACTTCTGGTCCGAGATGTAAATAAATCATACTCGATACAATTTCACCATTATGTATCGCGACACCTGTAAAATTAGATAACAATGCAAATGATGAAAATACAATGATCAATCGCCATTTTACATACCATTTTTCACGTTCACCCATCATATTTTTAAAATACGTGGTATTCATTAATATGTAGGCAACAAGTATAATTAAACCAACACGTTCTAATAATAAGACAAATAAATTTAACATATAAACACCTATCGTTTCTTTACTTTTCTATACGTTCATACCAACAAATATTTTACCATATGATTGTTAGAAAGCTCGGAATAATGTTTAAATGATATAATAAGGAGAACCATGCAGAAAGGGGATAATATCATGAATTTACAAACTGCATCACCAGAGGAAATTAGAGCAAGTATTAGACAAGGCGCATTAACACGACCAACTAGTGGGATGGCTAAAAGGTATGTCCAAGCAAATGTCGTCATCTTGCCTTCTAAATATGCTTATGATTTTTTGAAATTTTGCTTTAAAAATCCGAAGACATGTCCATTACTTGATGTATCCGAAGTAGGATCGCAGTCATTTAGTAAATATGGAAAAGAAGCGGATATTAGAACAGATGTTGGATTGTACAGACTTTATAAAGATGGCAAATTTGTTCAAGAATACGAGGATATTAAAGCGTTGTATACAGATGATATGGTCAGCTTCTTGATTGGATGCAGCTTTACATTTGAACATGCTTTGCTTGAAGCGGGCATTCCAGTACGTCATATAGAAGAAAATCATAACGTACCGATGTACATCACAAATATACCAGCTGAACCAAGTGGTACTTTTAAAGGAAACATTACAGTAAGCATGCGACCTATGACGATGTCAGAAGCAATTAAAGCTACTGAAATCACAACACATTTCAAAGAAGTACACGGTACACCAATACATATTGGAAATCCAAGTGAAATCGGTATCGGAAACATTGACCAACCTGATTTCGGTGAAGCTGTAACAATTAAAGACGGAGAAGTTCCTGTATTCTGGGGATGCGGTGTAACACCACAATCTGTCGCATTAGATGCCAAACCAGACATCATGATTACGCACGCACCAGGACATATGTTTATAACAGATGTTAAAGATAGCGAAATGAGCTAGAATTAGAAGGACTTTGAAAGCAGAAAGCTGAGGCAACGGTCATTGCCTCAGCTTCATTTTTGTTTCTGGATCGGTAAATTTTTTTATCGGTCCATATTTTCTATTTCTGGACCGGTATTTATTTTTATCGGCCTGAAAATCTCATTTTCGGGTCGCTATTTTTATTTATCGGCCTGAAAATCTCATTTCCGGGTCGCTATTTTATTTTTATCGGCCTGGAAATACCTATACTTCCATTCTCAACTTATAACTCTGTGCGCAATTCCCACAATTCTGGGAAGAAGTTCTGGTCAATAACCCGTTTTAAATAGTTTACACCTGAACTTCCACCTGTTCCTGTTTTGAATCCTATTATTCTTTGTACGGTCTTCATATGTCTAAATCGCCACTGACTGTATCTATCTTCTACATCTGTTAATTTCTCTAGAAGTTCATACAATTCAAAGTATGCGTCTGATTGTAAATATATTGCTTTAAAAGCTTCTTTGACTGAATCATTCCGCATATAATTTTGTGTAACTTCCCTATTTAACACTTCGGAGTCTATGTTAAATCCTGCTCTATGTACTGCTTTAATTGTTTCATCATAAATACTTGGTCGTTCTAGTTGTGTTTTCAACTGCTGATATATATTTGGGTCTTTTTCATAGATTTTTAAAGCGTGTGTTGTTTTATATCCTAAACTATATTCAATCATTCTATTTTGAAAAGATTGAAATCCTGAAGAATTCCCTAAGTCATCTCTAAATTTCAAGTAATCACTTGGTGTCATGGTTGATAATACTTCCCATACTTGAATGAGTTGTTTTTGTATATTACCTACACGAGCTAATTTTTTAAATGCTTGTTTATATTGATCAGATTTAATATCATCACTTGCAGAATTTAATTCATGAATAATTAAGTTCATCCACAGTTCTGATACTTGATGGACAATAATGAATAATTTCTCATCGTGCGCATCTGTTAATGTATGTTGTGCTGATAATACTTTATCTAAACCTAAATATTCACTATACGTCATGTCCTTCGAAAAATCTGTCTTCACACTTTCCCCTTTAAGTGATTCATCTTGAAATTCGCTCACAACTACTCCCCCTTTTTAGCAATGACCGCTCTTATTGGCGATCCGTCTGCACCTACTATATTTAAAGGTAATCCAATGAAGTTATAATAACCTTCTGATACATTTTCTAATAATAGATTTTCAATATTAATGATGTCGTATTGATTAAATGCATGATGATTGTCTAACGTTTTAGAGTCAATATCATCTACTGATGGCACATCAATACCAAATACTTTAATCTCTATTGAAGATAAATATTGAATGGCATCTTCTGTTAAGACAGGTACTGACTCTGGAAACACTTCAGAATGTGCTTCTGATTTAGTCTTAATCATTATAATCGTCCCTTTAATATCATATTTCTTGAGTATTTCCTGGGTGATTAAAGTTTCATCCATAATTTCTATCAATGTTGCATCGCCAATTAAACGATTGACGTCAATTTCATGAATCTTGATACCTTCTTCATCAAAGTGATATGGCGCATCCATATGTGTGCCTATATGTGTGCTTGTTGAAATACTACCAATATTTACAGAACCCGTTTCTTCTTTAGTCGCTGAAAGTTTAAAATGAAATGGCTCATCACCTGGCCAGTGTGCAATATTGTTCGTCAATTGTTGTGTAATATCAATCCACATAATCATGCTCCTTTATTAATGTAATCGCTACCATATTACCTTTTAATACAAGTTTTGTACATTAATTTGTAATAATGAAAAAAGTAAAAGCCGAGACATATACATATATCCCAGACTGTTTCAAAATTATACAATTAAATTGACGATTAATATTAATATCAATCCTAATACAGAAAGTACAGATTCTAGAAGTGTCCATGTTAAGAATGTTTCTTTAATTGTTAAACCAAAGTATTCTTTGAACATCCAGAATCCAGCATCGTTCACATGTGAGCAGAATATACTACCTGCACCAATCGCAAGTACGACAAGTGAAATATTCACATCTGAAGCTTGTAATAATGGTAATACAATACCTACTGAAGAAATTGCTGCTACTGTTGTTGAACCAAGTGCTACTCTTAATAAAGCAGCAGCTAACCATGCAAGAAAAATTGGTGACATTTCTGTACCGTGGAATATTTCTGAAATTGTGTCACCAACACCACCATCAATGAGGATTTGTTTAAATGTACCGCCCCCACCGATAATTAAAAGTAACATTGCTATTGGTCCTATAGCTTCTTCAAATGATTTCATAATCGTTGTCATATTCTTAGATTGTTTAATACCCATTGAATATATCGCCAATAATACAGCTAATAGCATTGCTGTAACAGATGAACCAAGTAAGTACACGATGGATTCAAACCAGTTTGTTGGTTCTTGATCATGACCAGTTATAAGTTGAACTACCGTAGCAAATAACATTAAAATAACTGGGAATAATGCTGTTAATAAACTAATACCAAAGTTCGGTAATTTTTCATTACTAAAATCATTAATTTTACCTATACTTGTTGTGTTCCCTTTCTTTTCAAATGCTACAGGTGCAATAGCATATGCAAATTTAGGGAAGATCCCGCCGACTACGATTGCTAAAGGTACACCAATGATAAGACCATACATCAGTACTTCGCCAATATTGGCATTAACCGCTTCTGATATCGCTACTGGACCTGGGTGTGGTGGTAAGAATCCGTGCGTAACGGCAATTGAAGTCGCCATTGGAATACCAACTTGTAAATTAGATATTTTCATTCTTTTAGCCAACGTAAACACTAAAGGAATTAATAACACAAATGCAACTTCTAAAAATAAAGATATCCCGATAATAAATGATGCAATAATCATTGCCAAAGTTACATATTTTTTACCAAACGTATTGATCAGTGTATCTGCAATTCTTGTTGCACCACCACCGTCAGATAATAACTTACCTAAAATCGAACCTAATCCAAAAATAATCGCAATATGACCTAGTGTATCGCCCATACCTTTTTCAATGGTTTCCACAATTTTATCAAGTGGCATACCTAGAATAATACCTGTTAACATTGAAGTGATAATTAAAGCAACAAACGTATTTAATTTAAAGTACATAATCAGCGCTAATAAAATTAATACACCAATTACAACACTAATCAGTGGCCAGTATTCTCCCAACATTTAAATCCCTCTCTCTTTATATATTTAACGATTTAATTCATATACACTGCTTAAAGTTTCTTCATCTCCGACATTTCCTGGGAATATAACATAAGGTATATTTTGATATTTCGCTTCAGGACCTGTTAGCCATACTGGAACCCCTTGTGTAATTTGACCGATGACTTTTGCTTTTTCAATTTTTAATCCTTTTGTCGCAACATCGCTTGAAGTTATACCACCTTTAGCGATAATAAACTTCGGTTGTACATCTAAATTTGAAACGATTGATACTAAACTATTTGAAATTGCAGTAGAAATACTTAAATTATGTTGCAAGTTCTCAGTTCTAATAACATCTCTTGACGTATAAATGACAACATCTTCACCGTTATCAATGTATCTTTCAACGAGTTGTGTAATGTCATCAACATAAGCTTGTAAATTGGTTGACGCTATTTGCGTAACGTCAAATTCTATTTCACTAATAAATGAATGGTCTAATAAGTATTTCAGTTGATCTGATGACTTTTTAACATGTGAACCAACAACAATGATGCCACCATTATCATTTTCTTTATAAGAATTTAAATTGATAATTTCTCCAGGTGTTTCACAAATTGCTTTAACAAAAGATGCTGCTGTTCTAAAGATAAAGTGTTTATCATGTTGTGCTAAAAATTCAGTCAAACAAGCTACAAAGAAATTCATATCCTCATCATTTACAGCATCTACTACGACTTGATCAAAGTCATTTAAATTTGAAAATACATTAAAAATCGTTTCTTTATCTCTTTGTCGTAAGTTTTCTAATGTAATATGATAAACTTCGTCAGATTGAACTTCGCCATTACTTTTTTCGCTAATAAAGTCATTCATATGTTTAGACTTAAATCCAAATGTTGTATCTTGTGCAAATTCACTTTCAGATACTGGGATATATTGCTCGCCTTCTTTAAGGTAATGAATGCCTTCATATGTATATCTATTGCCTTCAAAGAAAGCTGGAATATAGAATACAGCATCAAAAGCTTGGTCACTAGATTCACTTAACACTTTAGGTTCTAAATAAAAATGACCTCTTAATGTTGAATCTCCTCTACTAATAATTAAATAAGGTATATCCAACTTATTAGCTACTTTTTGTATGTTAGCGCTTACCTCTTGGTGTAAAGAAATCGTCTCTTCTTCATTTAACGCTCTAGAATTCGTCAAAATGTAAAACATATTATGGGATTGAAGAAAACCATCTTCAATCCATTCCTCAGTCCACTTCGTATATACAGGTAAATCTTTAACTGTTTGAGTGCCTGTAGGATCATCATCTAGTACAATAATTTTATATTTTAAATCTGCTAAATGTTTGTTTATATCATCATGCTTAAATTCATTTATTAAATCTTTTGTTAACATCATTTCCACCTACATATTATTTATTTTTTCGAAGTATTGAATGATACCTGAATGGTCATTTAAACCATTACCTTGTGCAACTTCTGATTTATAAATTTCTTTAATTTGATTAACTACTGGTAACGTTAAACCTGCTGTATCTGCTGTTGATGATACATTTTTCAAGTCTTTTAAATTAATGTTTAAAGTGCCACCTGGTTTATAATCTTGTTCAATCATTTTAGGGAATTTGGCTTCCATAACTGCTGAACCTGCTAAACCATTTTTGATTGCTTCATGCATTTCTGTCAAATCTATATCAAATTTCTTAGCGAGTACAACCGCTTCGGACAATGCTGCAATATTTGTATTAACGATAATTTGATTCGCCAATTTAACAACACTGCCAGAACCAACATGACCAACTCTCACAACAGATCCAGAAACTGGACGAAGTACTTCTTTAATATCTTCTAATAAATCTTCATCACAACCTACCATTACGGCTAATTCTCCTGTAATCGCAAGTGGTTCTCCTCCACTAACTGGTGCATCTACATACTGAATATCTTTTTCTTCAAGTACTTTACTAATTTCTAAAGATTCATTAGGTGTTAAAGAACTCATATCAATAACCATTTTGACATTAATTTCACTTTGGTTTAATACGGCCGTTTCACCACTGTATAAAACTGATTTAACAATAGCACCATTAGGCAACATCGTAATCATCACTTCAGCATCTCTAGCCATTTCTTCAATAGATACAACTTTCGCACCTAATGCTTCAACCTCTTTTTCAGCTTCTTTATTTAAATCATTCACTAATACATCTTTATTAGCTTTGATTAAGTTTTTCACCATTGGCTTACCCATAATACCTAATCCAACAAATCCAATTTTCATTTTTATGCTCCTTTTCTGTAAACGTTTACAGGTATTGTATACTAAAATTTAGTAAATGTATACATTTTATTTCAAATTTTTTTATAGTAAGATGAAGTTAACGAGGTGAAAACGATGGCAAATAAGGAATTATCTATATATCAAAAAATAAGAAATGACATTATAAATGGTGACTTAACACAAAATGAAAAAATAACAGAAAGCAAACTTGCACAAAGATATAATGTTAGTAGAACACCGATAAGAGAAGCTATAAAACAGCTAGAATTAGAATACTTCATAAGAGACGGTTATATTTATGTACCAACAGTAGAAGAATATCGAAATATCTTTGAGATGCGTATTTTAATAGAAACACACGCAATCAAAAAAGCGAGTATCGTATTCACACAAGACGATATCGAAGAATTAAAAAGTTATGCAACAATCGGAGACGACAAAACAGAAGAAGAAATTATACAAATCAACGATCAATTCCATCAAAAAATCATGAGCGCCACAAAAAATAGTTTTATAATAGATACGTATAGTAAATTAAAAAGTTATATATACCTATTCAGCAAAACAGTTATCAATAAAAAGCGCCCAGGTCTTATAGAAGAACATCAAAAAATAGCAGAAATGCTAGAAAAAAGACAAACCGAAGCAGCAATAGAACTCATGAAAGAACACTTATTAAACGACTTAGAATTCAGTCTATACTATTTGAAATCATAGGAAGATGTAGTGTGGGGAGAAGGGAAAAAATAATATTCAACTATATTAAAATGAATGGAGTGCATCATATGACATTAAAAGAATTTAACATCATTGAAAATCAACTCATTAATGAATATGCAGGTTACTTTGATAAGAAAGAACTTATAACACAATTTCCATCTAAAATTTCTAATATTAGTGAAGAAGAATTTTATTTTTACATGACTAAATATTTGAATAAATTTCACGATTCACATCTTAAATTAATTGAACTTAACGGACTTTATCCAAATATTAGAGTTCAATTACATAATGATCAATTATATGTGATAGACTCCAGGAATCCACAAATTCCAACGGGTTCTGTTATTCATAATTTAGGTTCTTACTCAATCAAATATATACTTGAAAATGATCATGATTTATTAAAATCCAGTAACCCAGAAAGAATGGAATGGTCAGACGTACTTAAAAAATATAAATATATCGTATCCGATTCTAAAGAAATATCTATTTTACAAAAGGATAAACCGGATTTCTTTGAACAATCATACATTATCGAAAATAAACATACCTATATTTATTTAAAATTTACCGACTTTATTGATCATTTAAAAATCTCTAACTTAATAGATAAGCATAAAAACTTACTTTTAAATGCGAAACAAATTATTATTGATGTGCGAGGTAATCGCGGTGGTTCAGATTTAGCTTATTTAAAGTTATTACCTTATTTAACAAGTGAAAGTATTACAATAACTGATGATACGCCATATTATCATAGATTTACAAAAGCATATTGCGATGAAAGAATACATATAATTTCTGAACTCATAAAACAGATGCCAGATTCAGATGATCTCGATGAATATAAATCAATTTTAAATCTATATAAAGATAACTATGATAAAGGACTTGTTAATATCAATGACAATCCAGAACCTGATACGATTGAAGGCATTCAAGAAAAATGTCCAGATGTAAAGGTACTAGCGGACTTTGAATGCGGAAGTTCAGGAGATAACTTTGTAAAATTTGCACATGAATTTAAAAATATTGAAATTATAGGTAGACCTACTAAAGGTATGAACGATTATAGTAATGTTATGTTTGTCGATATTAACGGTAAATATAAATTAAGCGTCCCACACTCTAAAGACGGAAATGTAGATTTAGGTAAAAGTATGGGAAAAACAGGTATACCAGTAGACCACTATATTCCATGGACACCAAAAGAACTAGAAAAAGATATCATCTTAGAAACAGCTATAAATAGATTTACTTCACTTTAAAGTTAAATGAAAAATGTTGCGCTAACGATCTTGTTTTGATTTCTTGAGCGTTAGAATTTCTAACGATCTTGTTTCCCACTCTTGAGCGTTAGAGCGACTTTTTTTCATTTTTTGCGCTAGTTCTCATGCGCTAACGATCTTGTTTCGGTTTCTTGAGCGTTAGAATTTCTAACGATCTTGTTTTCCACTCTTGAGCGTTAGCCAGTCCAAAATCCTATACAAAACCGTTACAAAACCTATATATAATATGAAAAGCGACGCCTTTTTCGGGCGTCGCTTTATTTTTATCATGATAACTTCTCTTTTACGTAATCATAATTTCCTTCATATTTTGTGAGTTGTTTATCTTGTAGTAAATACGTTATATCAAACAGTTTATTTAAGAAATATCTGTCATGTGATACGGCTATTACGGTACCTTCGTATTCTAACAGGGCTTCTTCTATTGTTTCTTTTGAATCTATATCTAAATGGTTTGTTGGTTCATCAAGTATGAGCACGTTAAAGTCTTGGTTAACGATTTGTGCCCATCTTAATCTCATTTTTTCTCCACCACTTAAACTTTCCACTTTGTTAAATACATCTTCTCCATAGAACATAAATTGTGCAAGTATGTGTCTTGCTTGCCCTTCTGTTACATGCACGACATCTCTAAATGTTTCTATGACTGTTTGATTTTCTATATTTTCAAACGTATGTTGAGATAAGTAACCTATTCTTAAGTTTGAAGCACAATGGACTTCTCCATCGTCTGGTTCTACTTGATGCATCATCATTTTTAATAATGTGCTTTTCCCTGTACCGTTGTTACCGATAATGGATACGTGTTCTTTTCTTCTAATAAGTAAATCGATATCTTCGAATAGTATATCTTCATACATTTTAGAAACTTTTTTGAATTCAATCACATCATTTGAGACACGCTGTCCTTCTGTTAAGTTTACATTCATTTTTTTATTTTCTAGTACTGGTTTATCTAATCTTTTAATTCTATTTAATGCTTTTTCCATACTTTTCGCACGTTTATACATTGCAGCATTTGGTGGCTTTGCTTGACTCGCCCACAATCTTAATTGTTTAATGGAGTCTTCCATTTTTTTAATTTTCTTCTGTTGTGTCTGATATGCTTCAAATTCACGTATAATGCGTGCTTCTTTTTCTTTCACAAAATAACTATAATTACCGTGATAAATGTGCAGATGTCCTTGATCGATTTCTAATATTTGATTGACTGTTTCATCTAAAAAGTATCGATCGTGCGATACAATCATAACTGCACCATTATATTGTTTAATAAAATCTGCTAACCAATCAATAGAAGAAATATCTAAATGATTGGTTGGTTCATCTAATAATAGTAGTTTAGGCTGTTGCAATAATATTTGAGCGAGTCCTACTTTAGTACGTTCTCCTCCAGAGAGGTTCCCCCACGTTTGATTTAATAATTGATCAATTTTCAAACCATGACTAACTCTTCTTATAAGTGCATCTCTTTCATATCCGCCTATTTCTTCAAATGTTTCTTGCAATGCGCCATATTGCTTTAATAAACGTTCTAAATCATCTGCATTATTTGCCATTTCATCTTCTAAAAATTTCATTTTTTGAGAGACGTGATTGATTTCTTTAAATACTTCTGATAAACACTCATAAATTTCTTTATCTGCTTCATACTGTGGTAACTGGTTTAAATATCCAATTGAAATGTTCTTTTGCCAGCTTATTTGCCCCTCTGTCGGCACTTCGATACCAGCCATCAATTTCAATAATGTACTCTTACCTTCACCATTTCTTCCAACTAGTCCTACGCAATCTCCTTCATTTAAGTCATATTTAATATCCTCAAAGATGAGATCACCTGTATAAGACTTCGATAGTTTAGACATATTAATAATATTCATTTTGCTTCCTCCAAAATCGGTCTATAAGGAAGCTGGTGTTAGACATTCCTTATAGCTATATTTTTCTTCAAAAAAGACATACTCCGCCAATTTTGGAAGAACATCCGCAAATTTGTTGCGTACGATTACGAAAAATCTGCAACTATGAGCTAAAAGAAACATCTAAAACACCTCCGTTCGTTTAAGTTAGTTTCATTATATAGTTGTAAAAATAATAATTCAATGTCTTTATGCTATTTTAAATTCTCACCAATATTAACTGTTGTGACGTAATTATCATCTATTGTAAATATGATAAGATTGCCGCCTACTAGGAATCTATATTCATCTCCGTTACTAGTTTCTTCTATAGTATAATCATTTCCGTAAGCTTTAAGAATTTGTGCTTTTGAAATGTGATGCTTTTTCACTGGGAATTTAGCACTTGCAGCATATTCTTCTTCATATTTTCCTCCGAAATAGAATGTTTGATCGTATGAAGTTCTATGCGTATAAATATTTCCTTCATAAGATTGTGGTTGAACAATTCTATAATTATTCATTGTAACGTTCTTATACACTAAAGCATTGATGAAAGCTGAATCTAAAATAAAACTACCGTCATGACCGGTGTAACCTTTATAAGTGTAGTAAGGTGTTGTGGCTGCTTCAACTTCATGACCGTCTTGACCAGGAAAATCTACAATACCAAAAATTGTTCCGAAAGAAATTCCTGTTGCAATTGTTAATTTAGTTATTTTATTCATTATCATCACTCCCTTTTAGTATAATTGTATACCTTAATGTTACAACAATATTACAATGATATCAAAAATATTACACAAGAGGATTGTAGGTATAGCACTAGTAATATTACTGATAATTCAGTCTATTATTGTCATAATCATGCTGAAACATACGCGCACTTACTATAGAAGCATTATAAGAAACATTAAATTCTTGCAATGAACTTTTCATAAACAAAATATGATTGATTCATTTTACACATCTAAAATTTTACATTTTTATTCTATGATCTTATTTCTTAGTAATGAAATCGAATTTAAAATTTTATATATCTACTTTCAAAACTGTCATGAAAGGATTCTATTTCATTATATAAAATCCGACTATTTTATCATCCAATTGTATACAATCGGTAAACTTAGGTGTAATATTACAAAATATAACGAACGTAATTCATTATTACATTATTTCTTCTACATTGTAATCTTTTGTTATTTGACTGTAATTTACAAAGCCTCTATATATGTTATTGTTGTCTTGTCCCAAATTTAAGGGAAGAATTTTTAACTAACAAAGAAATTATCATCTTAAAAAAGATACTATAAATAAAAAAATTATTCGGAGGGTTTTAAAATTATGAAAAAAGCATTTTTAACTTCATCATTAGCAGTAGCAATCGGAGCAACAGGTGTTGCATCTACACAAGTAGCAGACGCAGCTGAACAGGACGTAAATAAAGAGCAATTAGCTCAATTAGCTCAATCTAATTCACCAGAACTTAATGAACATGCAATTCAAGAAGGCGCATATAACATTAACTTCACATTAGATGGTTTCGAGTATAACTTCCAATCAGATGGTCATAACTTTACTTGGGAATACCATGCAACTAATGCAGCTGACTCTGAAAGCACTCAAGCTCCTGTAGCTGAGCAACAACAACCAGTAGCTGAAGAAAACGTAGCTGAACAAACTCCAGCTCCAGCAGCAAACAACACAGCTAATGAACAAGCAACTCAAGAAGCACCTCAACAAGTAGAAGCACCAAAACAAGAAACACAACAAACTCAACAAACACAAGAAACTACTACACAAACAACTCAAACATCTACACCTTCATCTTCAGCTTCTGAAGGTTCAAGTGTAAATGTTAATGATCACTTAAAACTTATTGCTCAACGTGAATCTGGCGGAGACTTAAAAGCTGTTAACCCAACTTCAGGTGCAGCAGGTAAATACCAATTCTTACAAAGCACTTGGGATTCAGTAGCACCATCTGAATGGGTAGGTAAATCTCCAACAGAAGCTCCAGAATCAGTACAAGATGCAGCAGCTGTTAAATTATACAACACTGCAGGCGCTTCACAATGGGTAACTGCATAATATATAAGCAGTATTAAAATTTTATTCAACACATTAATCCAACGCCCCCGGCAATAGCCAGGGGCGTTTTTTTGTATATATTTTATTTATTAAACATATCATTTACGATTTGTGCAACTTCTGGAAACTCAGTATAACCATCTGAATCACAGAAATGTCCTTCATGTTCAACAATAACCTCTTCAGATTGAAGCTTTTCTGCCAATCTTTCACTTAAATTTCGCGGGACTAAACGGTCATTAGACGCTATGACACTCACAATGTTGGGTACTTGTTTAATAATCTTCTCAAAATCTACATGTGTTTGATCCATGTAAGTATCAATTTTATTCAAGTTAGGAATCTTTTCATAAAAGCCTGCCACAAGAACAAGTCCTTTAACATTCCATTCTCCTTCAAATCTAGATAGATAATCTAATACCGTCACAACACCTAAACTATGTGCAACGATTACATTATTACCACTCGTTATATCTATTTCATCTAATAAAGTCTTATTCCAATCTTCTAACACTGGATTTGATGAATTAGGAAAGTCCAATATTTTACTATCTATATCGTCAACTTGTTCTGTTAACCATTTAAACCAATGCTTTTTACTGTTTGCAGTATAGCCATGTGCTATATATAAATGTTTATCCATATTCATCACCTATTCTATTTATTGTAAGAGCGCATTAATGATACCTATTATAATACCTCCGAATGGAATTACGACCCACCAATATCTTGATAAGAACTCCCAACCATTCATCGGGCGATTATAATTATTTTGATTATGGTTAGGGTCATTTCGATAAGTCTCAATAATCGTGTTTTTTAAATTTTTATCCCCTTTGATTAACTCATCTAAAGAAACATCAAAGATATCGCTCATTTGCACGAGTATATCTATACCTGGATATACTTTACCGAGTTCCCATTTAGAAACACTTTGTCTTGTGACATGTAATTTGTTAGCGAGTTCTTCTTGAGACCATCCATTAATTTCTCTCTCTTCTTTAATTCTAGCTCCAATATTCATATCAACCAACTCCTTATGTTTACTATATAACGACTACTTTAAAATATCCCGATACTATACTTTGCACCCATATCAACTTGAAGTTGCAAACGCATGATCATAACCTTTAACACCATTATATACTTTTTTTACAATACGTCATTTATTTTAAGAGGTTACTCTACCTTCCGTCTTATTTTCAAAAAATGCTATTAATCGTACATTCCGTAATTATAATTGTACTTTGTTATACTATATATATCATATCGATAAAGGAGCGAACAACATGACAATCCCGATTATTATTGACACGGACCCTGGAATTGATGATATTATAGCGATTTCTGCAGCACTACATAGTAAAGAATTAGATGTAAAATTAATCACAACTATTGGTGGTAATGTAGGCATTGAACACACAACTCAAAATGCATTAGATATTGTAAGTTACTTTCATTCAAATACGCCAGTTGCTAAAGGTGTAGATAAACCACTGA
Source organism: Mammaliicoccus sp. J-M41 (assembly GCF_022385935.1). NCBI lineage: Bacteria > Bacillati > Bacillota > Bacilli > Caryophanales > Staphylococcaceae > Mammaliicoccus > Mammaliicoccus sp. J-M41. The sequence continues at coordinate 43,193 of NZ_JAJNIR010000023.1, forward strand.
TTAATACACTTGAAACAGCAGAACATGTACATGGTCAAAATGGTATAGGAAATGCTCAAATCAATACCACTTTACATAATGATATTCTAGAAGAACATGCTGTTATCGCAATGAGAGATACTATCTTGAATTCTGAAGAACCTATTACACTCGTACCAATTGGGCCACTAACAAATATAGGGCTGTTATTCTCACTATTCCCTGAAACTAAAAAGAACATTAAACAAATCGTGTTAATGGGCGGCGCAGCAGTTGGAGGAAACGCTACGCCCGTTGCAGAATTTAATATTTTTGTAGACCCACATGCAGCAAAAATTGTTTTCGATCAAGATGTCCCAATCGTAATGTGTGGACTTGATGTAACGAGAGAAACTATGATCAATAAAGATGATTTAAATATTATTCAAACACAAGGAGACTTTGGAAACATCATTATAGATATGTTATCTTCATACAACGATGTAAATGCCGGCGAAGAACATGAACATATCATTCATGACTTATGTACAATCTTCTACTTATTATATCCAGAAATGTTTACAACACAGCGTGCCGATGTATCTGTCATAACAGAAGGACAAGCAGCAGGATGTACATACACAGAATTTAGTGATGAAGGTAAAGTAGAAGTATGTATGCATGCACAAAACGAACAATTCCGAGAAAAATTTGTAGACTTTATTAAAGCAATACATCAAAATCAATAAACAAACATTATTCATATAAAATAATGAGACTGGAATATTGCATTCCAGTCTCTTTCATATGGGAAATTTGAGGGAGATGAGCTCTATGTTGCTTGTTTAGGCAGTCTTGATAAATACGGGCGTTCTATGTTGCTTGTTTAGGCAGTCTTGCAATATACAGGCGTTCTATGTTGCTTGTTTAGGTAGTCTTGCAACATACGGAGTTTCTATGTTGCTTGTTTGGGCAGTCTTGCAACATACAGGCGTTCTATGTTGCTTGTTTAGGTAGTCTTGATAAATACGAGGCGCCTATTTCCTACGATTAGTCAAGCCAGATTGTATTTAAGAAAACATATTCAAATAAACCGTCCATTTTAATTTTTTTGAATAAGGTGTTAA
>NZ_JAJNIR010000024.1:0-44274 GCF_022385935.1 Mammaliicoccus sp. J-M41
CAAAATTAAAAGGCTTATCTCCCAAAAATTACAGGAGACAAACCTTTGAAATAATATACTAATTAAGGTTTAGATTTTTGGGTTCAGTACATCTTGTGAGTTTATTACCTCTTTAACTCACATCTTCTTCAATCTTGTGAGTTTATTGCCTCTTTAACTCACATCTCCCAATACTCCACTCCGATACTCCCCCAACCGCTCCGACCAATCCAGCCTTCAACAAGCCATTTTCTCCACCAAACACCTCCCTACTTCACCTACCAAAATTTCTATAACAACTATAAAAAGCCCAAAAGATGTGACGACATCTTTTGGGCTTTATGTGAACCATTTTTATTTATATGCTCAATTATTTTGATAAGTTATAGAAAGCTTTGATTCCTTCGAATTTACCTGTTTCGAATAATTCATCTTCGATACGTAATAATTGGTTGTATTTAGCAATACGGTCAGTTCTTGATAATGAACCTGTTTTGATTTGGCCAGCATTAGTTGCTACTGCGATATCAGAGATTGTAGTATCTTCTGTTTCACCTGAACGGTGTGATACAACTGCAGTGTAACCAGCTTTTTGAGCCATTTCGATTGCTTCGAATGTTTCTGTTAATGTACCGATTTGGTTAACTTTGATTAAGATTGAGTTACCGATACCTTTTTCGATACCTTCAGATAATTTTTCAGTGTTTGTTACGAATAAATCGTCACCTACTAATTGTACGCGGTCGCCGATACGGTCAGTAAGAAGTTTCCAGCCGTCCCAGTCGTTTTCATCCATACCATCTTCGATAGTGATGATTGGGTATTTGTTTACTAATTCTTCAAGGAAGTCTACTTGTTCTTCAGAAGAACGTTTAGCACCATTTTCACCTTCGAATTTAGCATAATCATATACGCCGTTTTCGTAGAATTCGGATGCAGCACAGTCGAATCCTAAGAATACATCTTTACCTGGTTCTAAACCAACTGCTTTGATTGCTTCTAAAATTGTTTCAACACCGTCTTCAGTACCTTCAAATTTAGGAGCGAAACCACCTTCGTCACCTACTGCAGTAACTAAACCACGAGATTTTAAGATTTTAGCTAAGTTATGGAAGATTTCTGCTCCCCAACGTAAAGCTTCTTTGAATGATTCAGCACCTACTGGTAAGATCATGAACTCTTGGAATGCGATTGGTGCATCTGAGTGAGAACCACCGTTAACAATGTTCATCATTGGTACTGGTAATTGAACACCGTTGAATCCACCAAGATATTTGTATAATGGTTGACCTAAGAAGTCAGCTGCAGCACGAGCTACTGCGATAGAAACACCTAAGATAGCATTAGCACCTAATTTAGCTTTGTTTGGTGTACCGTCTAAAGCGATCATTAATTTGTCGATAGAAACTTGTTCTAATACTGAGAATTCACCTTCAATGATTTCAGGTGCAATGATTTCGTTAACGTTTTCTACAGCTTTAAGAACACCTTTACCTAAGTAACGGTCTTTGTCTCCGTCACGTAATTCTACTGCTTCATATTCACCTGTTGAAGCACCTGATGGTACTAAAGCTCTACCAAAAGCACCGCTTTCAGTTAATACTTCTACTTCTACTGTTGGATTACCACGAGAGTCTAATACTTCGCGTGCATAAATATCTGTAATAATTGGCATAATTAAAACTCCTTTATAAATTTATAATTTATTATTTAATTAATGATTCACCAGTCATATCTTCTGGTTTTTCTACTCCAAGTAAGTCTATAAGTGTAGGTGCTAAGTCTGCTAAGCGACCTCCACTTCTTACTTCTACCCCTTCTTTTGTCACAATAACAGGAACTGGGTTTGTTGTATGAGTTGTCATAGGTGATTCGTTATCTGTTAACACTTCATCAGAGTTACCATGGTCTGCTGTAATGATAGCTGTACCATTCATTGATAAAATTTTATCAACAACTTCACCTAAACATTCATCTACTGCTTCAATTGCTTTAATTGTTGGTTCAAGCATACCACTATGACCAACCATATCAGGGTTCGCAAAGTTTAAGATAATTAAATCTAAATCACCTTTATCTAACTCACTGATTAAAGCATCTTTTACTTCATATGCACTCATTTCAGGTTTCAAGTCGTATGTTGCAACTTTTGGTGAATCGATTAATACTCTTCTTTCACCTTTAAACTCTGCATGATTACCACCACTCATGAAATAAGTAACATGAGGGAATTTTTCTGTTTCAGCAATTCTTAATTGATTTAAATTATTTTTCTCAGCTACTTCACCGATTGTATTTTTGATATCAACTGGTTTGAAAGCAACTTCGGCAATAACATCATCACTATAGTTTGTAAAAGTAACAAAGAATAAATCTTCTAGTTTACGTTTAATTTCAAAACCTTCAAATTTTTCATTTGTATATACTTGGCTAAGTTGTGCCGCTCTATCTGGACGGAAGTTAAAGAATATCATAGCGTCATGGCTATTTACGCCAGTATTTTCTACACCTTTTTCTTCGTCTTTAACGATAAATGGAACAACAAACTCATCTGTTAGACCTTCTTGATAATTAGCTTCTACACCTTCAACTGCAGTTGCATATACAGGTCCAACGCCATTAGACATTGCATCATAAGCTTTTTCTTCACGATCCCAACGTTTATCTCTATCCATAGCGTAATAACGACCAGAAATAGAAGCGAATTGACCAATACCTAGCTCTTTAAATTTATTTTCAGTTTCTTCAATATATTTAAGTGCTGATTTTTGATCAACGTCACGTCCGTCTAAGAATCCGTGAACATAAACTTTTTTAACACCTTGTTTTTTGGCTAATTCTAATAGTGCAAATAGATGTTTGTAGTGACTGTGAACACCACCATCTGATAAAAGTCCCATTAAATGTAGCGTTGAATCATTTTTTACAACGTGATCCATTGCTTGTTTAAGTGCGTCAATTTTAAAGAAATCGCCATCTTCAATTGATTTATTGATTCTAGTTAAACTTTGATAAACAATTCTTCCTGCACCAATGTTTAAGTGACCTACTTCAGAGTTACCCATTTGACCTTCTGGTAGACCTACATCTAACCCACATGCTGATAATTCGTTATGTGGATATTTGTTGTAATATCTATCAAAATTTGGTTTGTTGGCTTGTTTTACCGCATTACCATGCTCTTCTTCACGATTAGCAAAACCATCAAGAATGATAAGTGCTGTTGGTTGTTTAGCCATTATTTAGCACCTTCTAATAATGCTACGAATGAATCAACTTTTAATGAAGCGCCGCCAACTAATGCGCCGTCGATATCTGATTGAGCCATATATTCTTTAATGTTTTCTGGTTTAACACTACCACCGTATTGTACACGTAAAGCATCAGCAGCTTCTTGAGAGAAAGCACCTGCAACAACGTTACGTACGTGTGCACACATTTGGTTAGCATCTTCAGAAGTTGAAGATTTACCAGTACCAATTGCCCAGATAGGTTCATAAGCGATTACTGTCGCTTTAACTTGATCTTCTGTGAAATCTTTAAGTGCTGCTTCAACTTGACCACCAACTACTGATTCAGCTTTACCTGCTTCTCTTTCTTCTAATGTTTCACCAACACAAATAATTGGTGTCATATTATGAGAAAATACAGCTAATGCTTTTTTATTAACATCTTCGTCAGTTTCGTGGAAGTATTCACGACGTTCAGAATGTCCTAAAACGACATACTTAACACCTAAATCTTCAAGTGCTGCTGGAGATGTTTCACCAGTGAAAGCACCATTATCTTCAAAGTATGCATTTTGCGCACCAATTTGTAAGCCTTGTGCCACGCCTTCTTTAGTTAAGTTAACAAGTGCATCTAATTGTAAAGTTGGTGCACAAATTACTGAATCTACCTCATTAGTATCTGGTAATGCTGGAAGTTCATTAACAAAGTCTTTTGCTTCTTGAACTGTTTTATTCATTTTCCAGTTACCTGCGATAATTGGTTTTCTCATGATATATAAACTCCTTTTATGATTATTTTTCAGAAATTGCTTCGATACCTGGTAATGCTTTACCTTCTAGATATTCTAGAGAAGCTCCGCCACCTGTAGAAATGTGTGTGAAATCATCAGCAAATCCTAAGTCCATCGCTGCTGCAGCTGAATCTCCACCACCGATAATTGTTGTAGCATCTTTTAAATTAGCGATTGCTTTACATACGCCAATTGTACCTTGTGCAAAGTTACTAAATTCGAATACGCCCATTGGACCATTCCAAACAACTGTATTTGAACCTTGTAGAGCTTCACTAAATACTTCAACTGATTTAGGACCGATATCCATTGATTCTTGATCAGTAGGAATTTCATCAGCAGAAACAACTGTAATTTCAGCGTCATTTGAAAATTCTTTAGCTACTTTACAATCAACCGGTAAAATAATTTTATCGCCAGCACGTTCAAGTAAATCTTTAGCAAAATCTACTTTGTCTTCTTCAAGAAGTGATAAGCCGATTTCTTTACCTTGTGCTTTGAAGAATGTATATGCCATTCCTCCACCGATGATAACTTTATCAGCAATTGTTAATAAGTTTTCGATAACACCAATTTTATCAGACACTTTCGCGCCACCTAAAATTGCTACTAAAGGACGTTCTGGTTCACTTACAACGCCACCGATAAATTTAATTTCTTTATCCATTAAGAAACCTGATGCTGTTTCAATACTAGATGCAATACCTACGTTAGACGCATGTTCACGGTGAGCTGTACCGAATGCATCATTGATAAATACATCACCTAATGAAGCCCAGTATTCACCTAATTCAGGATCATTTTTAGATTCTTTTTTACCATCAACATCTTCAAAACGTGTATTTTCAAATACTAATACATCGCCTTCAGATAATCCGTCGATTGCGCTTTCTAACGCTTCACCACGAGTTTCTGGTACGAATGTTACTTCTTTATTTAATAATTCACTTAAGCGTTCTGCTACTGGTTTAAGTGACAATCCTTGTTTATCTTCTTCAGTTTTCACTTTACCTAAATGTGAGAATAAAATAACTTTACCGCCTTGTTCGATAATGTAATTTATTGTAGGAAGCGCTTGAACGATTCTGTTATCGTTTGTAATTGCACCATCTTTCATTGGTACATTAAAATCTGCTCTTACAAGTACTTTTTTACCTTTTAATTCTACGTCTTTAACATTCTTCTTTGCCATGACTTGTCTTCCTCCTCTAGATAATAGAAAATACTTTACGATTAAAAATAAGCGGAGAAGCGTTGTGCTCCCCGCTTACTCATAAGCATAACCTATTTAGTTCAATTATTTAAATTATTTGTTAGCTTGAGCTGCTAAATATTCTAAAGTACGAACTAATTGTGAAGTGTAAGACATTTCATTGTCATACCAAGATACAGTTTTAACTAATTGACGATCTCCAACTGTCATAACACGAGTTTGAGTTGCATCGAATAATGAACCGTAAGTGATACCAATGATATCAGAAGATACGATTTCGTCTTCAGTGTAACCGAATGAATCATTTGTAGCATTTTTCATTGCTGCATTGATTTCTTCAACTGAAACTTCTTTGTCTAATACAGCTGTTAATTCTGTTACTGAACCAGTTGCTACTGGAACACGTTGAGCTGATCCATCTAATTTACCTTTTAATTCTGGGATTACTAAACCGATTGCTTTAGCAGCACCAGTTGAGTTAGGTACGATGTTTTGAGCAGCTGCACGAGCACGACGGAAGTCACCTTTAGCATGTGGAGCATCTAAAGTATTTTGGTCACCAGTGTAAGCGTGAATTGTCATCATTAAACCTTCAACGATACCGAATTCATCATTTAATACTTTAGCCATTGGAGCTAAACAGTTAGTTGTACAAGATGCACCTGAAACGATTTCTTCAGATCCGTCTAATTCGTCATGGTTAACGTTATAAACGATAGTTTTTAAGTCACCTGATGCTGGAGCTGAAATTAATACTTTTTTAGCACCTGCTTCGATGTGAGCTGAAGCTTTGTCTTTGTCAGCGAAGAAACCAGTACATTCTAATACTACATCGATATCTAAATCGCCCCATGGTAATTCTTTAGGGTTAGGATTTTCGAAAGTTTTGATTTCTCTACCGTTTACGCGGAATCCGCCTTCGATAACTTCTACTTCGTCTTTGAAACGACCTTGTGTTGAATCATATTTTAATAAATGAGCTAACATTGCGTCATCTGTTAAATCGTTGATTGCTACTACTTCGATATTTTCAACTTCTTGTAATCTTCTAAATGCTAAACGACCTATTCTACCAAAACCATTAATTGCTACTTTAGTTGCCATTATGATGGCCTCCTTTTTATTTTTTATTTCAAAAAGGTTAAATAACCTTTTATTCCAAATTGATTATTGCTTTTGCAGCACCTTCATCAGTGATAAGAATTGTATTCTTTGGCGCAATCTCAAGATAAGCTTTTATCGCTTCTGCTTTAGATGTCCCACCTGCTACTGCAAAAATGTTTGTCTTTGTTGTTAAGTCTTCTAGTTGCAAACCGATTGTCTTAACACGATGCACGACCTCACCTTTGTCATTGAAATAATAACCAAAAGCTTCTCCGACAGCATGATGATGTTTCAATTGGCTTAAAACTTCTTCAGAAGTCTTCCTTCTTTCCGCCATCTTCAGCGCATCACCAATACCGTGAATAATAAAATCTGAACGACGTATTGCATCTAGCACCTCAATAACTGCAGGTTCTTTCAGCAAAGTTTCGTATGAACTTTCACTCACTTGGTCTGGAACATACAAGACTTTATATGACCCACCTGTACGATTTGCCATACTTGCGCAAATTGTATTCGCCTGAAACACAACGTTTTCACCCAAACCACCACGCGCTGGCGTGAACAAAATGTCTTTATCTAATGGATGTAATGATTCACTTACTCTTGCCATTGTTGAACCACCAGTTACTGATACTGAAGCATGATCGTATAATGACTGTTCTAGTAATTCAGCAGTAACATTACCCATTTCTGCTTTAACCATCTCATCTAAATCCGAATTACCTCTCACTATATGAGCTTTCACACCATATCGATTAAAAATTTCTTCTTCAATATGATTAAAACTAGAATAAAGTGTTAAATAATGTGATAAAGAATCAAGCGTTTGCTCGCCTGTTTCAGTCAATTTCATACCAGTTGACCGAACGCTGATTAAATCTTGTTGTTTTAAAATTTCTATCTCAGTTCTCAATACCCGTTCAGTGACATTCATAACATCACTCAACGTTCTTCTACCTATAGGCTGCTTCTTCTCGATTGTCGATAAAATATTAAAGCGTCGATACATCTTGTCAATCAAATCAGGAACTAGTCTATGTTGTACTTTTAGTAAATCTTCCATAAACAAGTCGCCTCCTCAAAGATTAACAGATGGGCAATATCTAACCTGGGTTAGACGTTTTTCGTCCCATGCGGGTCAAAAAAATAATATCTGTTTACAGTTTTATAATACACCCCTTATATAGAGAATGCAAGTTAAAAGCGTTTCCTATTATTTCATTTGATTATATGCCTCTGTCAATGTGATGAAATCAATATTCCCTTCTTGTAGAACTTGTCCATCATATTCAACAACAGGAATTCTTAACATATATTTTTCAAGTAATGTATCATCTTCTTCAATATTAATAGTATCTATTTTTATTTCATGATCGTACGATTCTTTAAAAAATTCAATTTGAATCTTAGCATCTTCACATAAACCACAATTTGTTCCAACATAAAATTTAATTGCCATCCAAATCATCCTTTACAAAATAAGCCTCCCCGAGACGAATCGAACGCCCATTTCAAGAACCGGAATCTTGCGTGTTATCCGTTACACTACGGAGAGATAAGTCTTAATAAATACTTTATATCTACTTAATATATTGTCGATATAATAGAATTATCAACTATTAAGGAGTGAAGCAAAATGAATACAACTCAAAGGGAGTATTTCATCAGAAAAAGATGTGACTATTTTAATATAGAAGTCACACAAATTCACTGCACACAGCTCGTTGATTACGGAAACTATTATATCATTTATGCTAACATTGACAACTCATATCACAAATTCCCAGTGTATAAATCAGCTATTTAAGTTATAATATTCATCAGTAGGTCATATTTTTTGACCATGTTTGACTTTGTAGTGTATGATATGGTCATTAAGATATTCAAAGGAGGATTAACTGATGAATTTAATACCAACAGTTATTGAAACAACAAATCGCGGAGAACGCGCTTATGATATTTATTCACGTTTATTGAAAGACCGCATTATTATGTTAGGGTCAGCTATCGATGACAATGTAGCTAACTCAATCGTTTCACAATTACTATTCTTACAAGCTCAAGATTCTGAGAAAGATATTTACTTATATATCAACTCTCCAGGCGGTAGTGTAACAGCAGGATTTGCTATTTACGATACAATCCAACACATCAAACCTGATGTTCAAACTATTTGTATTGGTATGGCAGCATCTATGGGTTCATTCCTACTAGCAGCTGGTGCTAAAGGTAAACGTTATGCATTACCAAATAGTGAAGTTATGATTCACCAACCACTTGGCGGTGCACAAGGACAAGCTACTGAAATTGAAATTGCAGCTCGTCATATTTTACGTACACGTGAGAAATTAAATAAAATTTTATCTGAAAGAACTGGACAACCAATTGAAAAAATTGAAAAAGACACTGATCGTGATAACTTCTTAACAGCTGAAGAAGCTAAAGAATATGGTTTAATCGATGACGTTATGCATCCAGAAGATATTAAATAATTCATAAATATAGAAGCACCTGAGACAATAATTGTCCCAGGTGCTTTTTTTATTGTTGAATTGTCTCGCCGTTTCTAATTTTTTCTGCCATTTCATTTAATTTACGCAATCTATGATTAATACCTGATTTAGAAATTTTACCTGTGCTTACCATTTCGCCTAATTCTTTAATTGAAACATCTTGATTATCTATTCTAAGTCTTGCAACTTCTCTTAAACGATCGGGTAAGTTATCAATACCAATTTCTTTATCGATAAGCTGAATGCTCTCAACTTGTTTCATGGCGGCACTCACTGTTTTGTTCAAGTTAGCCGTCTCACAATTGACTAATCGATTTACTGAGTTTCTCATATCTCGAATAATTCTTACATCTTCAAACTTAAGTAATGCTTGATAGCCACCAATCAAACTTAGGAAATCAGAAATCTTTTCAGCTTCTTTCAAATAACTGATAAACCCTTTTTTGCGCTCTAATAATTTAGCATTTAAATCATATTGATTCATGAGTGCAGTTAAATCTGCTGAATGTTCTTCATATAATGAAAAGATTTCAAGATGATATGAAGAAGTTTCTGGGTTATTAACAGAACCCCCTGCTAGAAATGCTCCTCTTAAATAACTTCTTTTACAACAATCTTTTTGTAAAATATCTTTATCTATTTCATGTTTAAACATGCCATCTTGTAAAATACCAAGCTCATCTAATATTTCTTTAGCTTTTACTTTAATTCGACTAATATATATATTATTTTTCTTAAGTTTCATTTTCTTTCTCACTAATAATTCAACTTCAACACCGAAGCATTTTTTTATTAATGAAAATATTCGACGTGCTATCGCTGCATTTTCAGTTTGTACATTTATAACAAATTGCTGATTAGATATGCTTAAATTACCGTTCATTCTAATCAAAGCTGAAAGTTCTGCCTTGGCGCAACAATCATCTACTTCAATTCTAGTTAATTCATTTTTCATTTCTGAAGCAAAGCTCACAGCAGATCATCCTTTCTTAGTTTATACGCACATAAAAATAATGATATGCCAAAAGACATATCATACGTTTTGTATCTATTTCATATTACATGGAATAGCCGGGCGTATCAAGTTTTTAAACTTGAACTTTTTATGTTTTACTTGAAGGTTCTTTAATAACGCCAAATAAAATCATCGCCAAACCAATGATTAAAAATGTAATACCTATCTGCTGATTTGCTATTAAACCTATGAGTAAAAATATACAACCTATTATCACCATTACTATTTGAACACTTTTCATGACCCATCACCCCAAATTGAAAACCCTTACATTTATATTACTTGATTTCCATAAAAAAATGAAGCAAATTGGACATGAATAAGTGTCTCATTTGCTTCATTAAATATCTATTTTCGTTTATCTGTTTTCTCTAGACGAAACGATTACTTATCTTTCTTATATTGAATTGTACTGATTTCTCTCAAGGCGATTTCATAAATGAGTTGTGCCAATACTTTATTATTATGTCTAATGTATTGATGAGGTGTAATACTTACTAATTCATTATCATGAATACATTGTACACCCATATCTTTCAATTTCTCACCATCAAATTCAACTTGTTTAGCTTCTTCTTGTTCATATCTTAATAAGATATCTTTGTTGAAACGCTCATTTTGACATATAACAAAATCAATGAATGATGCACCTACATGGTCATGAATTGCTTTAACATGATCACTTACTGAATAACCTGTTGTTTCACCTTTTTGAGTCATGAGGTTACATACATATAATCTTTCCGCTTCAGTATTAACAATTGCATCTTTAACTTTATTCAAAATTAAATTCGGCATAATACTTGTATATAAAGAACCTGGTCCCATAACGATTAAATCTGCTTCTTCAATCGCATCTATTGCTTCTTTCATCGGTTCAATATCTTGAGGCGTCAAAAATACTTTTTCAATTTTCTTATCTGTCTTAGGAATCTTAGATTCTCCGACAATAATTTCACCATCTGACATAACTGCATTCAGTACAACACTTCTCGTTGTTGATGGAATGACTTGCCCTTTAATATTCAACAACTTACTTAATTCTTTTACAGCATGTCCAAAATCATCCGTAATATTTGTCATGGCTGCTAACAATAAATTTCCGATTGAATGACTGCCAAGTTCTTCTTCTTCAAAACGATATTGGAATAACTTTTCAAGCATTGGTTCTGTGTCACTAAGTGCTGCTAATACGTTTCTGATATCGCCAGGAGCAGGTATATCCATCACATCACGAATTTTACCAGTACTACCACCATCATCTGCTACAGTTACGATGGCTGTAATATCTATTGGATATTCCTTTAACCCTCTTGCTAATACAGAAAGGCCGGTTCCTCCGCCAATTAAGACGACTTTTAATCTTTTCATGATTTTGGCTTACTTTCAATATGTGCATCGCGATGTGATGTATACACAACATAGTCAAAGTTCTCTTTAATATCTTCACCTAAACGTTTTGCAAGTGCAACAGATCTATGTTGACCACCTGTACAACCGATTGCAATCGTCAATTGGGATTTCCCTTCTTTCTTATAACCTGGCAACATAAACATCAACAGATCACTAAACTTTTTATAAAATGTATTCGTCTCTTTCCATTTCATAACATATTGATAAACTTCATCGTCGAGACCAGTCATAGGTCTTAACTCTTCAACATAATATGGATTTGGCAAAAATCGTACATCAAAGACTATATCTGCATCAATGGGCATACCATGTTTGAATCCAAAGCTCATCACTCTTACTTGAAATGTTGTAGATGGATCTTCTTCAAATGCTTCTACAAGTTCTTGTTTCAATTCTTTAGGTTTCTTTTCAGTCGTATCAATCACAAAGTTACTGATACCTTTAATATCACTTAATAAAGATCTTTCTCTTTCAATTGCAGATAATAAACTACCTTCTTCACTTAAAGGGTGCGTTCTTCTTGTTTCTTTATATCTAGAAATTAATTTTTTATCGCTCGCTTCTAAAAATAAAATATCTACTAATACTTTTTTCTCACTTTGTATATAATCTAATTCATCTCTTAAATTACCAAAGAAATCCTTACCTCTTAAATCGATACCAATTGCAACTTTTGATAAAGAAGGATTCCCCTGATCCATTAAATCAACAAATTTTTGCAATAATATAGGCGGTAAATTATCAACACAAAAGTATCCTAAATCTTCTAGAGCTTGTAGCGCGACTGATTTACCCGCACCGGACATTCCTGTAACTACAAGAAGTTCATTTTTTACATTAGTTTTGTCGATAGGTTGCATAACAGTTCTCCTTTAACGATCATATATACTTTTATCTTACATGATTACACCACAAAAAACATTAAATAAATGGCTTATACAAGTGTATCTTTCCCGTAATATTAAGGTAGTAATCACTTATGAAATAGCATAGATTATAATGATGTTTCGTTTTCAGGTCGGTAATTTTATTTATCGGACTGAAAATCCTGTTTTCGGGTCGATAATTTTATTTATCGGTCTGGAAATCCTGTTTTCGGGTCGATATTTTATTTATCGGACTGGAAATCTCGTTTTCGGGTCGATAATTTTATTTATCGGTCCGTATTTCTCACTTCTGGACCTATAATTTTCCGTATCGGTCCATATTTCCTACATCCGGCCCTAGCGATAATCTCAATCCGCACCCTACATCTACATAAAAAAAGAGGCGGGACATGTGTCCTCGCCTCTTGACTACTCAAATTATATTAATTGTTCTTCGTCTTCTAATGATTCGATATATGCTTGTGCATTTTGTGCTGCGATACTGCCGTCACCTGTTGCTGTAACAATTTGACGTAATGTTTTTTCACGAACATCGCCTGCTGCATATACACCTGGTACTTTAGTTTCCATTTCATCATTTGTTTCGATATAGCCATTTTCATTTAAAATGCCTAATGATTCAAATGGTTTAGTTAATGGTTTCATACCGATATAGATGAATACACCATCAGCTTGGTGTTCTGACTCTGATCCGTCTTCAGTTGAAACTAATGTTACTGAGCCTACTTTACCATCTTTTTCATTAATTGTTTTTAATGTTGTGTTCCAAATGAAATCAATTTTTTCATTTTTAAATGCACGGTCTTGAATGATTTTTTGAGCTCTTAATTCGTCTCTTCTGTGAACAATTGTAACTTTGTCTGCAAATTTAGTTAAGAAAATACCTTCTTCGACAGCTGAATCTCCGCCGCCGATTACGTATAAGTTTTTCCCTTTAAAGAATGCACCGTCACATACTGCACAGTAACTTACACCGCGTCCACCTAATTCTTGTTCACCTGGTACACCTATTTTTTTGTATTCTGCACCAGTTGCAATGATAATTGCACGAGCTGTTAATGTTTTGTCACCCATATTTACAACTTTATAAGAACCTTTATCTTCTATTTCTTTAATGTCACCATATTCATATTTAGCACCAAATTTTTGTGCATGTGTAAACATTTTAGTTGATAAGTCTGGACCTGTTATTAAATCAAAACCAGGGAAGTTCTCTACATCTTCAGTGTTTGCCATTTGTCCACCTGGCATACCTCGTTCTATCATTACAGTTGATAAATTTGCTCTTGAAGCATACACTGCAGCAGTCATTCCTGCTGGTCCTGCCCCAACTATAATTACATCATAATCTACTTGTGTAGTCATTTATAAACTGCCTCCTCTTATTAATTCAGTAGAATTGTACATTATAATCATTACTATTCATAACTATATGCTCAAAATAGCATTGATCGCTTTATTCAAGCGATACGTCGTAATATGAAATGTATCTTTAATCTCTTTTTTAGTTATTTTTTTATTTAACATCTTTAAATAAATATAAATTGATGCTGCAACATAATGTTCAACTTGTTCAATCGATTCATTATCTGCAATGAGCATTTCTGCATGTTCAATCCATGATACAAAAATCTCTTTTCCATATTTTTGATATATAGATTGTTCGATAAGCTTCATACCTTTATCAATAAAGCCTAACTTGTTTAAATGTAAATCTTGAAAAGTATACGTTATATATAACCTTTCATAGTCTGGTAAACTTTCTAAAACTTCCCATATTTCATGAGACATAACGAGTTCTCTATGTTTCATATGCCCTAATAAAAAGATGCCATATAATCTATATCGATAGTCTTCGTCTTTTAATAAAGGTAAAACATGACGGTCTAACATATCTTTGAGTTCATCAATTTTCCAAGGTGGCAATTGACTATGATATTGTACACTATCTTCAAATCTTTGCCAATGTCTTTTCGCTTCATCTAAATATCCTAAATGATAGAAGTTGTAACTTAAGGCGTGGTGTAATTGTGGCGTAGCAGCTTGTGCTTTTTTTAGAAGAGGCACTAATAATTGATTAGAAGGTTTATGCTTTCCTAAATAGCTTAGAACAACACCCAATTTAAAAGATTCTTCATCGTTAATAGGATGTAATTTACTTAATTGATTCAGATATTGCTCATAACGTTCCACCTGTTGTGTGTTGTAAAGCAACAATGTCATATGACATAAAGCGTAAATATCAGAAGGATTATCTTCCAATATCGTTTGTAATAATATCTCCGCTTCGTCATATTGACTATTGTATAACATAGACATCGCTTTTAAATTCATAATATGCTTATCTTCTTGTAATTTAGCACGTTGTCTATCAATATATTCATTCGCTTCTTGTAACCTACCATTTGAAAATAAGTATTGAAAAATATGTTGAATCACAAATCTTTCCGCTTCTTCTTCCACAATTGTTTGATCATCATACTTCACTTCAAACATTTGAATCATTTCTTCAAAATAATCTTGGTCGTCCTCTTCTGTTACATATCTTAACCCAAATAAAAATGCTTTATTAGGTTCATTCGTCTTTATATACATTTGACTTAAATAAAAATAATAATCTGTCACAAAATTTTCTTTCACAATTTGATCGAACATCATTTCTTCAGCTTGAGTATTTTTATTTAGCTCTACAAGACATTCAGCATAAGGCGGTATAATCACAAAATCATTAGGTGATAGTTCAAGCGCTTTTTTAAATAAAGACTCGGCATATCCGAAATCTTGTTCTCTCATTTTTTCCATTGCTTTATGATAATAGAAGTCTTTATCAAACTTTACGTGTATGACATTTGAATTTTCTCCCAACGACTGACTCACCGCCTTTTTTTAAGTTCCATAGGATTGCCATATGCCATCATATCATTAGGTACATCTTTCGTCACGATTGTACCACTTGCTATAACAGCATTATCACCAATACTCACGCCTGCAAGTATAGTGGCATTTGCACCAACTAAGACATTATCTCCAATGTTTACACGGCCAATTCTATATTCTTCGACTAAATATTCATGACATAGAATGGTTGCATTATATCCTATTACACAGTTTTTACCGATAGTGATAAGTTCAGGATACATAATATCAGGCGTTGCTTTAAATGCGAAAGCTGTCTTTTGACCAACTTTCATCTTGAGCCCTTTTCTGTATAGAAAATGTTTCCATTTAACACTCGGTAAATATCTACTAATTTCAATGATAATAACATTTTTAAATACTTTTATAAAACGTACTGTTTCATACATTTTCCATAATGGATTCGCACCATCTACTCTTTTAGTCTTTAATGCTCTCACGTAAACACTTCTTTCACATTAGTTATGATAATAACCTTTAACATCTCCGAATTTTTTCGGATTATAACGTACTCTTCTATAAATAATACAAATAATAGAAACAACAATTATCACAATAGAAATAACTTGAGCAATTCTTAAATGTTCAGTAAGCATCAAGCTATCCGTTCTTAAACCTTCTATATAGAATCTACCAATTGAATAATAAATTAAATAAGCAAAGAATGTCTCACCAATTTTCAATTGAGGTCTAATGAGTAATAAAATGATAAACCCAATTATATTCCAAATTGATTCATATAAAAATGTTGGTTGATAATAAATACCGTCTATTTGCATATGGTTAATAATAAATTCAGGTATATGTAAATTCTCAAGAAAACTACGTGAAACAGGTCCACCGTGCGCTTCTTGATTCATAAAGTTACCCCATCTACCAATCGCTTGTGCCAAAATGATACTTGGCGCAACAATATCAACCATTTGGAAGAATGATAAATTCTTTTTACGACAAATGATGAACCCTGTTAAAAAGGCACCAATCAATCCACCATGAATAGCTATACCACCATTCATAATAAGTGGTATTTCTGCTAAATGTTGACTGTAATAATCCCATTCAAACGCTACGTAATAAATACGTGCACAGATAATTGCCATTACGACACACCATATAATCAAATCTATAAGTGATTCTTCTTTTATTCCAACTTTTTTAGCAGTTCTTTGTGCGATAAGATATCCAATTAATATACCGGAAGCAATGATAATACCATACCATCGTATTGCTAACGGCCCTAATTGTATCGCTACGGGATCAATGCCTAACACTTCCATTATTCATTCTCCTTACGTGCATTTTTCAAAATTTCTGCATTAAGACGATTATTAAACTCTTCAGCAGTATTAATTCCCATGTTGTTTAATCGATAGTTCATCGCAGCAACTTCAATGATAACTGCTAAGTTTCTACCCGGTCTAACAGGAATCGTCTTTTTAGTTATTTTTGAATCTAAGATTTTTAAAGTTTCTTCATTCAATCCGACTCTGTCATATATTTTTTCTTTGTTCCATGTTTCTAAATTGATGTTTAATTTGATTCTTTTCTCCATCAAGATAGATCCCGCACCAAATAAAGTCATAACGTTGATAATACCAAGACCTCGTATTTCAAGTAAATGTTCAATGATTTTCGGTGCTTTACCGATTAATTCGTTTTTATTAATTTCTTTAATTTCAACATTATCATCGGCAACAAGTCTGTGACCGCGCTTAACAAGTTCTAATGCCGTTTCACTTTTACCGACACCACTATCACCTGTAATTAATACACCTACGCCATAAACATCGACGAGAACACCATGCAATGATGTTTCAGGTGCTAGTTCACGCTCTAAATATCCGGTTACTTGCCCCATCAATTTAGTCGTTGAAGACTCACTTTTTAAAAGTGGTGTATTATTTTCATTGCAACTTTGAATGAGTTCTTCTGGTGCATCTAGACCTCGTGTGATAATAATAGCTGGTGTTTCAGGTCTACATAATTTAGCCATTCTACCTTTTTTCTCTTCATCAGGCAACAAATTATAAAATGACAACTCAGTTGTGCCTAATACTTGAATTCTATCTGAAGAATAATGTGAAAAATACCCAGCCATTTCTAGACCAGGACGTGATATATCCGTTTCTGTTATTTTACGATGTAAGCCATTTTTCCCGGCAATAACTTCCAAATTAAATTGCTCTATTAATTTACTACTTGATATCATAGGGTTCACCTCTAGGTTAATATATGTTAATTCTAATGAACTTTAACCTTAACTGCAATCATTATCAATATTACAACAGTTTCTGCAAATATAAAAACCCTAGAAACGTTTTATTGTTTCCAGGGCTTAAAATTAAATATCGTTATTTTTGTTGAAATTTCTAATGATATTTCTTAAAGATTCATCTAATTGTTGAATAGGATCTTGACCTGTTCCTTCATTATCTTTAAACTGCTTTTCAAATTCAGTTTTACCTGATTTGGCAGTTGTCTTAAATTTATCTAATAAGTCTTCAAATAAATTTTCAACATTTTCTTTAGATTTCTTATCAAATGGTGATGATGATTTTTGATTATGAGATGTTGCATCAAGTAATTTCACCGCTTCATCAACAGTAATTTTCCCACCTTCAATAAGGTCTAAAATTTTTAATTGTACTTCGTTCATAAATAACCCCTCCTGGTTTATGATCGATCTCGTTCTAAAATTGGTTTTAAGTATTTACCAGTGTAAGATGCTTCTACTTCTACAATGTCTTCTGGTGTTCCAGTAGCAATAATTTCACCGCCACCATCTCCACCTTCTGGACCTAAATCTATAATATAGTCTGCAGTTTTAATGACATCTAAATTATGTTCAATAATGATGACAGAGTCGCCATTTTCTACGAGTCTATTTAACACACTTAATAAACGTTTAATATCATCTACGTGTAAACCTGTTGTTGGTTCATCAAGTATATATAATGACTTACCATTAGATCGTCTATGAAGTTCAGAAGCAAGTTTCACACGTTGTGCTTCACCGCCTGATAAAGTTGTTGCGGGTTGACCTAGCTTAACATATCCTAAACCAACATCTACTATTGTTTTTAATTTTCTATTTATCTTAGGTAAACTTTCGAAAAAGTGATAAGCATCTTCTACTGTCATTTCTAATACATCAGAAATACTTTTTCCTTTATAAGTTACTTCTAATGTTTCTCTATTATAACGTTTTCCATCACAAACTTCACATGGTACGTATACATCTGGTAAGAAATGCATTTCAATTTTAATGATACCGTCACCTTTACAAGCTTCACAACGGCCACCTTTAACATTAAAACTAAATCTTCCTTTTTGATAACCTCTCACTTTTGCCTCATTAGTTTGGCTAAATACATCTCTAATGTCATCAAATACACCTGTATAAGTTGCAGGGTTTGAACGTGGTGTTCTACCAATTGGTGATTGGTCAATATCTATGATTTTTTCAATTTCATTTACACCTTTTATACATTTATGTTCACCTGGTTTTGTTTTCGTATTATACAATTGTTTTTGTAAACCTTTGTACAACACTTCATTAACTAATGAACTTTTACCAGAACCTGAAACACCTGTTACACACGTCATAACTGATAACGGGAAGTCTACATCGACATTTTTCAAGTTATTACTTGTCGCACCTTTAACAGATATTTTACGTTTTGTAACTTTTCTTCGTTTAGATGGTACAAACACTTTTTCTTTACCGCTTAAGTATTTACCTGTTAAAGATTGTTCATTTGCCATCACTTCTTCAGGTGTTCCACTTGCAACTACTTCACCACCATGTACACCTGCTTTTGGACCTATATCAATTAAATAATCGGCAGCTTTCATCGTATCTTCATCATGTTCAACGACAATTAATGTATTACCCATATCTCTCATTGATTTCAATGTATCAATTAAGCGATCATTGTCTCTTTGATGTAAACCGATTGAAGGCTCATCAAGCACATATAACACACCAGATAATCTAGAACCAATTTGAGTTGCCAGTCTAATACGTTGTGCTTCCCCACCAGATAAAGTACCTGATGCTCTATTAAGTGTTAAATATTCTAAACCTACATTATTTAAGAAAGATAATCTTTCATGTATTTCTTTTAAGATGAGCTTCGCAATTTTACGTTCCGTTTCATCTAAATCTAGGTTATCAAAATGTTTAATTGCATTATAAATTGAATATCTAACTACTTCACCGATATGTTGTCCATCTACTTTGACTGAAAGTACTTTTTCATTTAAACGATAGCCATCACATGTTTCACAAGTTTTTTCGACCATGTATTTTTGCATCACTTCTCTGACGTATTCAGATGGTGAATCATGGTAACGACGTTCAATATTATTTAGCACACCTTCAAAAGCCATCGTTCTTTTTCTTTCTGTTTTAACGCCATAATCTTGATTAAATTTAAATTCTATTTCATCATCATGACCTCTTAAGACGATGTTCTTTTCTTTTTTCGTTAATTTGTTAAATGGTTTATCCATATCAATTTTAAAATGTTCACAAGCTTGTTTTAATAAAGTTGGATAATAATTAGAACTGATTGGCTGCCATGGCAAAATGGCACCTTCATTTAAACTTAAAGTCTTATCTGGCACGACTAAATCAACATCTACAGTTAATTTACTTCCTAAGCCATCACAAGATGGACAAGCACCAAACGGATTGTTAAATGAGAACATTCTAGGTTCTAATTGGTCTACTGAGAAACCACAAATAGGACAAGCATGGTGTTCAGAAAATTTAATTTCATCACCATCAATAATATCAGCAACTGCATTACCGTCAGCTAATTCTAGCGCTGTTTGTAAGGAATCAGCTAATCTTGCTTCAATACCTGGTTTAATAACAAGTCTATCAATCACGACATCAATAGAATGGTTTTGATTTTTGTTTAAATCTGGAACATCATCAACATCTAATATATCGCCATCTACTTTTAATCTTGCATAGCCTTTTTTAGCAATGTCTTCGATTAATTTCTTATGTGTACCTTTACGCCCTGAAACGATTGGTGAAAGAATTTGTATTTTTGTTCTTTCTTCTAATTCCATAACTTGATCAACCATTTGTTGAACCGTTTGTGATTTAATTTCAATACCATGGTTTGGACATATTGGTCTTCCAACTCTTGCATATAATAGTCTTAAATAATCATATATTTCAGTTACGGTAGCAACGGTTGATCTTGGGTTTTTACTTGTTGTCTTTTGATCGATTGATATCGCTGGAGAAAGACCATCAATTAAATCTACATCTGGTTTGTCCATCTGCCCTAAAAATTGTCTCGCATAGGCACTTAATGATTCTACATATCTTCTTTGACCTTCTGCATAAATCGTATCAAATGCTAAAGACGACTTTCCTGAACCAGATAATCCAGTCATAACTACAAGTTGGTCTTTAGGTATTTCTATATCTATATCTTTTAAATTATGTGCTCTTGCACCTTTTACGATGATGGATTTGTTTTTCATCTCAGTCACCTTTCTGCTTTTAGTTCAAATAATATATCTCTTAGTTCAGATGCACGCTCGAAGTCTAAATCTTTCGCAGCATCTTTCATTTCTTTTTCTATGCGCTCGATTGTCTTTTCTCTTTCTTTTTTCGTAAGTTTCTTAGGCGCTTTTTTAGTATCTTTTTCGGTTACTTCATCCGTTTCTACAGTTGCTGATATTACATCACGTATTTTCTTGTTAATTGTTTGCGGTGTTATATTGTGTTCTTCGTTGTACGCTTCTTGAGTAGCACGTCTTCTACTTGTTTCATCTAATGCTGTTCTCATAGAATCTGTAATTTTATCAGCATACATAATAACTTTACCTTTATCATTACGTGCAGCTCGACCAATCGTTTGAATCAACGAACGCTCTGATCTCAAGAAACCTTCTTTATCTGCATCTAAAATCGTCACAAGTGAAACTTCTGGGATATCTAAACCTTCTCTTAGTAAGTTAATCCCAACTAATACATCATAAACACCCATTCTTAAGTCTCGAATGATTTCTATTCTTTCTAATGTCTTTATTTCTGAGTGTAAATAATTCACTTTAATGCCGGCTTCTTTTAAATAAGTCGTTAAATCTTCACTCATTTTTTTAGTTAATGTTGTAATTAATACACGTTCATTTCTTTCTATTCTCTCATTAATTTCAGCCATTAAATCATCTATTTGATTTTCACTTGGTCTGACTTCGACAATTGGATCTAATAAACCTGTAGGACGAATAATTTGTTCGACCATTTCATCAGTATGTTCAATTTCATATGGTCCCGGTGTTGCTGAAACATAAACCAATTGTTTCGTTTTTTCTTCAAACTCTTCAAATCTAAGTGGTCTATTGTCTAAAGCACTTGGTAATCTAAAGCCGTGTTCTACTAAGACATTTTTTCTCGCTTGGTCACCATTATACATACCTCTAATTTGAGGAAGCGTTACGTGAGATTCATCAATCATCACTAACCAATCATCACCAAAGTAATCTAATAATGTATATGGTGTAGATCCTTTTGGTCGTAACGTTAAATGTACAGAGTAGTTCTCAATGCCTGAACAAAAGCCCATTTCTCTCATCATTTCTAAATCATAATTCGTTCTTTGTTCAAGTCGTTGAGCTTCTAAAAGTTTATTTTCTTTTCGAAGTTCAGCCAATCGTTCTTCAAGTTCTTTCTCAATACGCTCAATCGCAACTTTCATTTTTTCTTCACGTGTTACGAAGTGAGATGCGGGATAAAATAGAAAATGTTCTCTTTCAGCAATAACTTCACCTGTTAAGTAATTCACTTCTCTAATTCTATCGATTTCATCTCCAAAGAACTCTACTCTGACACATAATTCATCTCGTGATGCTGGAAATATTTCTACAACATCTCCTCTAACTCTAAATGTACCACGTCTAAAATCTATATCATTTCGTGAATATTGGTTATCGACAAGCTTTCTTAACAATTCATTACGTTCCATTTCCATACCGACACGCGTACTTACAACTAAGTCTTTATATTCTTCTGGATTACCTAAACCATAAATACAGCTGACACTCGCAATAACGATAACATCATCTCGTTCAAACAATGCGCTAGTAGCTGAATGTCGAAGTTTATCAATTTCATCATTTATAGAGGCATCTTTTTCAATAAAAGTATCCGTTTGAGGTACATATGCTTCAGGTTGATAATAATCGTAATAACTAACGAAGTATTCTACTCTATTCTCAGGAAAGAATTCTTTAAACTCACTATATAGCTGTCCAGCCAACGTTTTATTATGTGCAATAATCAATGTAGGTTTACCGACTTCTTTGATGACATTACTCATCGTAAATGTCTTACCTGTACCTGTTGCACCTAGTAAAGTTTGATGTCTCTTGCCTTCATTTATACCATTTACAAGAGATTTAATAGCTTCTGGCTGATCCCCTTGAGGTGAATAGTCAGAATGTATTTTAAAAGGAAAATGTTGCATAGGAACCTCCTCATTTTCTGTAATATATATATTTATTTTATCAAAAATTTGTAAAAATGACCAAACATTTGTTCGTTAATTTTAAATTTACATACAAATAAGAGGAAAAATCTAAATGATTATTCCTCTTATCTATCTTGATTCAATTTTATCTATTTTAAGTGTATCAACTATATAAAAGCCTGCCACTAAACTCAGTACATCTAACAACATGATAAGCTCATTGTTAAAAAAGCCTTTATAAACCGAAACACCAATTATAATGCTGGATACAAGTAATCCAATCCATTTATTTTGAGCAATTTGCGTGAAAATAATAACCATTAAACAAGGAAGAAACAAAGCTAGAATCGGCCAAATCATTCAATTCACTAACTCCTTTTTGTTTCACGTTTCTCAAGTATCGTCATTGTTATCTCTCTTAACTCTGAACGTGGTATAAATTTTTCTTGTAACATATCAGGTATAATATGTTGAATAAAATCTTGTACAGAAGCTAAATGATCAAATTGCATGATCGTTTCCAATGAACTTTCATAAATTTCGAAGAATAAAGGTTCTGGATTTCTCTTTTGAATTTCACCAAAAGATTCATACAATAAATCAATTTTGTCAGCAACACTTAATATTTGCCCTTCTATACTATCATCTTTACCCTCTTGTAGTCTATGTCTATATATATCTTGATATTGCTCAGGGAATTCTTCTGTTATAAATTTATCGATCATCTCTTCTTCAACTTGAGAGAATAATTTTTTAATTTCATAAGACGCATATTTCACGGGTGTCTTAATGTCACCTGTAAATATTTCAGGATAATCATGGTTCAAAGCTTTTTCATATACAAGTTTCCAGTCTATTTCTTGACCATTTTGTTCTTCTACTGTTGCTAAATATTGCGCTATTTTCGTTACTTTAAAGGAATGTGCTGCGACATTATGGTCTTGATACTTAAATTTACCTGGACATCTTACTAATTTCTCTAAATCAGACAAACTTTTAAAATATTGATGTACCCCCATTAAATTTCCTCCTTAACTTGTGTAACTAAGTTGTTTAGTGTCTTTTCAGATAATTCACCTAAATACACTTTTTTGATTTCGCCATTTTTATCTACAAACAAAGTTGTAGGTATATTATACGATTTATATTTTTCTAGAAAATCATCTTGCGCAACGTAAACATCGTAATTCACATTTACATCGTCCATTAATTGTTTAGCTGGCTTTCGTTTATCTTTAACATTTAAACCAACTAATTCGACACCTTTATCTTCGTGCTTTGCATATTTTACAAGTTCAGGCATTTCTCGTTTACAAGGGTCACACCAAGAGGCAAATAAATTAATAACTGTAATATCATTTTTAGATGTTACCTCTTTTAATTGTTTTGATTTTTCAGTTGAAAAAACATTTACAGTTTCATTATTTACATTCATGCCTGTAGCTGGATGACTGTTTTGAAACGATTGCTTCCCTTGTTGCTCTTTAAACTGTTCGTTCGTTTGAAACTTATTGATATCTAATACTTTATAAACACTGATACTAATAATCAATAACAAAAGTATAACTAATATGATTTTTAACCTTTTTTTCATGTTTTCAAACCTCTACACTAACATTTACGTTTATTATATCAACTATAATGATAAAAAAAAGCAAATAGTTAAAATTCTTAAACTGAATTAACTACTTGCTTATTTATTAAATTACTATAAAAACTAATGAATATAATTATATGAACCAGCTGCTGATGCTGAAATTGTACGTGAAGATACAACGCCAACACCTTGATAGTTCATTTCAGAAACTTGAATTGAACCATCAGCATTCACTTTATCTACATAAGCTACATGTCCATATCCACCAGCAGTTGATTGTAAAATTGAACCAGCTGATGGGCTGTTGTTTACTGTGTAACCAGCTTGAGCTGCTGCATTAGCCCAGTTGTTAGCATTACCCCAAGTATTACCTAGATCTGGACGTTTACTAAATGCATAGTAAGTACATTGTCCAGAAGTGTATAAGTTACTTCCACCACCAGAATTTGGTCGGCTGTATGAAACTGGTTCTGTATATTGTGTTGATTGGCTGTAGTTAAATGTCGGTGCAACATAAGCTACTGAATCTTCACTATTGTATACATTACCATATGATGTTTGTTCAAATACGTATCTTAATAATGAATCTTCTTGAGCAGGAGATTCAGGTGCACTAACTGTCAAACTAGTAGGTTCAGCAGTTGGTTCTGAAGTTTCTGCTGCAACTTTTAATTCATCACCTACTAAAATTAAATCTGAAGATAAATTGTTCCATTCTTTTAAGTCTGATACATTAACATCAAATTTTTCAGCTATTTTGTTAAGTGTATCTCCCTCTTGAATTGTATAGATGTTATCTTCTAATACTTTTAATGTTTGTCCTTCTTTAACGTCTACGTCGATATTATTTAATGATTTAATTTCAGATACTGATGTGCCATATTCTTCTGCAATATTCTCTAATGATTGTCCTTCTTTAACTTTAATATCAGCTGCATAAGCAGATGAACTTGCTAAACTTGTTAAAGCTGTAACAGATGCTAATGTAATGAAAGTCTTCTTCATGATGAAATATCCTCCCGAAGTGTATGTATTTACGTTTATATTTTAAATTTATATGATGTTTCTCAATTAATACTGGAAATAATATAGCACAATATCTATCGCAATATTGTATTGTTACAAATCTGTAATATAAACGTTAACATTCTATAATTTTATAGATAAAAATGTTACTAAATACTGTCATGTAGACATTTTAAAAGAGATGTTAATTATTTACACACAATTAACATCGTCTTTTTTATTTATCAATATTCAATTAAATTACATATGTTTTCCAACGTTAAAATTTCCAATTTATATACAAATTGAATATAAATGATTATTTTTGTTTAGCTAGCCATTTAGCAACTTCTTTTGCTTCTTTCTCATCTACAACTTGACTCGGCATATTCCCCTTACCTTCGTTGATAATTTTTTCAATATCTGACTCAGACATTTTGGCACCGACTTTTTTAAGTGATGGTCCAGATGCACCATCTAAATCTTTACCATGACATCCTACGCAAGAATTGTTTTTAAAGATTTTTTCCCCTTGTGAACTGTATTCTTCTTTGCTGCTATCATCGCTTGATTGTCCACATCCTGCAAATACTAACGATGATAATGCTATTACAGAAATCATGCCCATTTTGATTTTCATGTATAACACTCCATTCATTTTATTATCAACTATATTTTACCATGTAAACCAGCGTCTGACATCATTTTGTTCAATAATTCACAATTTTAATTATCATAAAAGAAGCTAGGATATTTAAAATCATCCTAGCTTCTTGCTTTAAATTATTTTTCATTAATTTGACCTCTTAAATATGCATCGATAAATGGATCTAAGTCCCCATCCATAACTGCGTTTGTATTACCTGTTTCTTCATTAGTTCTATGATCTTTAACCATAGCATATGGATGAAATACGTATGAACGTATTTGACTACCCCATCCAATTTCTTTTTGTTCGCCTCTAATTTCATCTAGAGCTGCTGCTTGTTCTTCAAGTTCTTTTTGGTAGAGTTTCGCTTTTAACATTTTCATAGCTTGTTCTCTGTTTTTAATTTGTGATCTTTCATTTTGACATGTTACGACGATACCAGTTGGTTGGTGTGTAATACGAACAGCTGAATCAGTCGTGTTGACGTGCTGTCCACCTGCACCAGATGCTCTATAAGTATCGACTGTAATGTCTTCAGAATTAACTTCTATTTCTATTTTTTCATTATTAAATTCAGGTGTTACATCACAAGATACAAATGATGTATGACGTCTTCCTGATGAATCGAATGGAGAAATACGCACTAATCTGTGGACACCTTTTTCAGCTTTTAAATATCCATATGCATTATGACCTTTGATAAGAATTGTGACACTTTTAATGCCCGCTTCATCTCCAGCTTGATAATCTAACGTTTCCACTTTGAATCCTTTTTGTTCTGCAAAACGTTGATACATTCTAAGTAGCATTGAACCCCAATCTTGAGATTCTGTACCACCTGCACCTGGATGCAATTCTAATATTGCGTTATTTTCATCATGTTCACCATTAAGTAGAAGTTTCAATTCAAATTGATCGATGTCTGTTTGTAACGCTTTTAAATCTTGCTCAAGCATTTCATGCATATCTTCATCATATTCTTCTTGTAAAAGTTCAACAGTTGTAAGTAAATCTTCAATCTGTTGATTTAATGTATGAAAATCACCGACTACAGACTTTAATACATTGTTTTTGTTAATGATGTCTTGTGCTTTATTCTGATCGTCCCAGAATGATGGATCAACCATCATTTCTTCGTATTCTTGAATGTTCGTCTCTTTATTTTCTAAGTCAAAGAGACCCCCTGATATTCATTAATTTTTCATTATTTTTATTTAATGTTTGTCTAATTTCCGTTAATTCCATAAAATTACTCCTTTATGCTTGACCATGACAGTTTTTATATTTCTTACCACTACCACATGGACATGGATCGTTTCGGCCAACTTGTTCATCTTTGACGATAGGTTTTGGTTTAACTTTTTCTTTACCATCGTTCGCACTCACATGTTTAGCTTCACCTATTTCAACTTGTTCACGTTCAACTTGTTCACCACGGTCAATTGTTGATTTAAGAATGTATTTACTTACTTCATCTTCTATTTCATTCAACATTGTTTCAAATAAATCCAAACCTTCATTTTGGTACTCTCTTAGTGGATTGATTTGACCATAAGATCTTAAGTGGATACCTGTACGTAATTGATCCATTGTATCAATGTGATCAGTCCATTTACGGTCTATTGTTCTTAACACAATCATACGTTCAAATTCAGACATTTGATCACCAAAGTCTTCTTGTTGAGCTTTGTATTGTGTTTTAATTTTTTCTAATACAATTTCTACGATATCTTCATAATCTCTACCGCGAATATCGTCAACTTTAATTGCACCTTGTGGTACATATGAGTCTTCAATATATTGAACGAGTGCTTCAAAATCAATTTCTTCTTCATTTGTTGCGAAGTGATAGTTCACGCCACGCTCTAATGATGATTTAATCATATCTTTAACAATGTCTTGTACATCGTCTTTTTCAATAATATCATTACGCTCACCGTAAATGATTTCACGTTGTTTTCTTAGTACATCATCGTATTCTAATAAACGTTTACGTGCATCGAAGTTATTACCTTCAACTCGTTTTTGAGCAGATTCTACTGCTCTAGAAACCATTTTAGACTCAATTGGCGTATCATCATTCATACCTAATTTACCCATTAAAGATTGCATACGTTCTGATCCGAAACGAACCATCAATTCATCTTGTAATGATAAGTAGAATCTACTTCGACCAACGTCACCTTGACGACCTGAACGTCCTCTTAATTGGTCATCGATACGTCTTGATTCATGACGTTCTGTACCAATTACAGCTAAACCTCCAAGTTCAACAACGCCTTCTCCAAGTTTAATATCCGTACCACGACCTGCCATGTTAGTTGCAATGGTTACTGCACCTTTTTGACCTGCATTTAAAATAATTTCCGCTTCACGTTCGTGGTTTTTCGCGTTTAATACGTTATGTCTAACGCCTTTTTTCTTTAATAGTTGTGAAATATATTCACTTGTTTCAACCGCAACTGTACCTAATAAAACTGGTTGACCTTTCTTATGAAGCTCGATTACATCTTTAACAACTGCATCAAACTTACCTTTTTGAGATGCAAAAATTAAATCCGCTTCGTCTATACGTTGTATCGGTCTATTTGTTGGAATTTGCGTAACAGTCATATTATAAATATTTCTGAACTCTTCTTCTTCCGTCTTAGCTGTACCTGTCATACCTGATAATTTGTTGTACATTCTAAAGAAGTTTTGGAACGTAATAGATGCCATTGTTTTAGATTCATTTTGAATCTCTAGACCTTCTTTTGCTTCAATTGCTTGATGCAATCCGTCAGAGAATCTTCGACCTGGCATTGTACGACCTGTAAATTGGTCGACAATCATAATTTCGCCATCTTCAACAACATAATCTTTATCTTTAAACATTGTTCTATTTGCTTTTAATGCAATATTAATATGATGCATTAAGTTAACATGTTTCACGTCAAACAAGTTATCAATTTTGAACATGCGTTCAGCTTTATCAATACCTTGTTCTGTTAATGTGATGGCTTTAGTTTTTTCATCATAACTAAAATCATCTTCACCTTTAAGCATTTTTACAAATACGTTAGCTTGTGTATATAACGTTGTTGATTTTTCTGCTTCACCTGAAATGATTAGTGGTGTTCTCGCTTCATCAATTAAAATTGAGTCAACCTCATCAATGATGGCATAGTTAAGAGGTCTCATAACACGGTCTTTTTTATACGTAACCATGTTGTCTCTTAAATAATCGAATCCAAGTTCATTATTTGTACTATACGTGATATCTGCTGCATATGCTTCACGCTTTTGATCCGTATCCATTGAATTCAAATTAAGTCCAACTGATAAACCTAAGAAATTATATAATTGCGCCATTTCTTCACTTTGTGAACTTGATAAATATTCATTGACTGTAACAACATGAACGCCTCTACCTGTTAGCGCATTTAAATAAACTGGCATTGTTGCTGTTAATGTTTTACCTTCACCAGTTTTCATTTCTGAAATATCACCACGATGAATGGCAATACCACCCATTATTTGTACTTTAAATGGTGTCATATTAAATACCCTAGTAGATGCTTCTCTTACGATTGCATATGCTTCAGGTAGTATTTTATCTAAATATTTTTCTTGCTTTTTATAATCTTCTATTTCTGACAATTCTTTTTTGAATTGTTCTGTCTTCTCTCTTAATTGAGCGTCTGTTAATTTAGCAATTTCATCTTCTAAATTGATGACTTGATCTGCTAATTTTCCGAGTGATTTAACAACTCGTTTGTTACCATCAGCTATTTTTGATAAAAAACCCATTTTGTTCTCTCCTTCAACTAGAAAACTAGTAATCTTACAACAATATATCATATCACGTTTATATCTCTTTTTACACTATTTAAGATTACCACCTCTGTAGATTAAAAGCTATCAATACCCAAAGAAACTGGTGCAGAAATTCTGCACCAGTTCGTGTGAATGATTTTTATTGTATTGAAGTTTCAATTAATCCATATTTACCATCTTTACGTTTATAAACGATGCTTGTTTCATCTGTTTCTGCATCAGTAAAGATGTAAAAATCATGTCCTAGTAAGTTCATTTGTAATACTGCTTCTTCAGAATCCATTGGTTTCAAAGCAAATTGCTTAGAACGAATGATTTCAATTTCATTATCGCTATCATTCTCTTCAACTTCTTCAGGTGCAGCTGAATCTGGACTTACTGCAAAGACATCTTTATCTCGCCCTTTATCGCGATACTTTCTATTAACCTTAGTTTTGTACTTACGTACTTGTCTTTCGAGTTTGTTAGTTATTAAGTCGATTCCAGCATATAAATCTTCATGTCTTTCTTCAGCTCTTAAAGTAACATCTTTCAACGGAATAGTTACTTCAATTTTACTTCTAGAATCCTGATAAGTTTTGATTTTAACGTGGGCTATCGCCTCTGGGACATTAGTAAAATATCTTTCTAGTTTACTTACTTTGTCCTCAATATAATTTCTTATCGGATCAGTCACTGTGATGTTTTCACCATGAATTTCAAATCTGATCATAAAACACCGACTCCTTTAACGCTCAATTTCTCTTGTGTTTCTTCCTACCTATATTTTATCATTATTTACCGCTCTTGCAAATGTTAAGGCATCTATTTTTCTGATTTTTCTAATAAATAAAAGTTCCGCTAAGCGATGCATGGTTAACCCTGTTGTATAAATATCATCTACGAGTAATATTCTCTTATTTTCAAAGTCTATGTCCTTATTTATTTTAAATGGATTATGTTGAGATGACCTTTCTAATTTAGTTAATTCTGATTGCTTTTGCCTTTCTTCAGTTTCATAAATCTGTATATATTTAATTTTTTGATTATCCAATACCGTTGTTACATGATCGAATGTTCGCTGCTCTAACTTATTAGGATGAATAGGTGCCGGAATAACATAATCATAATGTTTAAATAATTTCGGTGGTAATTGAAATACTTGATTGAGTGCAACATCCCCATTTAACTTATATTGTTGTATGAGCGCTTTGACAAGACCATCATAGTCATACAAGGTATATAGTTGATTAATTAATGGATATTTATTTGAAAGCCACTGACAATCTAAGCAATCCTCCTCTTCTTCAGACATTATTTTTAAGCATTTTTCGCATCGTCTTGCTTCATGATTAAATGTTAATTGATTGGCACATTGCTCACATGTTGTAGATTGCCTTGAAAAAAGATTTAACAAATCGATCACTTCATTGATATGATTTTGACAAATTATGCACTTATTCAAATTAACCATCCTTTCTCTCGTGCTAAATCATTCATTTCAATAATTTCACGCTTCGCCTGTATCATATTTCGTGTGATACCTTCGTGATAACACAACACCTTGCCACTCGGACAAGATAATTTTCGACCAACACGACCTGCAATTTGAATGATGGCACTACTTGTAAACTTTTCTGTGTGCACGATGACGACATCTAGTTTTTCTAACGTAACGCCTCTTTCTAATATTGTCGTCGTAAACATAATGTCTATTTCATCATTTCTTAAACGCGTAACCTTTTCATGCCTCATCTCATCATGACTGGATACATATTCAATTTTTGAAAAGTAGCATTGAAATACTTTAAATATTTGTTCCATATAATGAATATTATGAAAGAAGACAAATGTCTTTCTATTTTGTTCTATTTGGGATTTAAGAAACGCAAGTAACTTCTGATTGAGTTTATTTTCTTTAATGTTATTAAATTGAAATTCCGGAATCGGTAATGGATGTTTGTGATATCTTGCGGGGAGTTTAATTATTTGATTGTGATTAAATATAGAAAGAAGTTGCTTGTTAGGTGTAGCAGTTAAATAAATATGACTAGATTGTTCTAAAGAAGCTTTTCGAATGGTATGCATCAGTTGATTATCCATTTCTAACGGAAATGCATCTACCTCATCAACGATGACCACATTAAAATGTCCGTCATAGCGTATAAGTTGATGGACAGTCGATACGACAAACGAACTGTTAAACTGAGCGAATTGTCCTTCATACATTAAATCAATGTGCTCATCTTTAAATGCGTTTATCAGCCTTAAATAAACTTCTTTCACGACATCTACTCATGGTGATACAACTGCAACATTCATACCGTTTTTTCGAGCTTGCGATATACCTTCAAATATCATTTCTGTCTTACCTGCACCTGTCACAGCATGGAGTAATAACTGATCTTGCTTTAAAATAGCGTCTTTAATTTTAGAGGATGCGAGTTGTTGCTGTTCACTTAATTCAAAATCCAATTGATAACGACATTCTGATTTTTCTTGCAAACTCTCAATGAAATAAATGTCTTTACAACTTTGAACTTTACCAAGTGCAATACAATATCTGCAATAGGTTGTAATTTGCTTGCAATGGTGGCAAAAATATTGATAAAACAATGTTTGATCTTTGTTTCCACACTGATTACAAATATATTTACCTTGAACTAAAGACACGCCAGGTTTAGTATATTTAACTTTTTCAGTCGTTATATCATTTAAATCTCGGCATATACGTCCGTATAATTTCATACTAACCTCCATAAAAAAAGCACAAAAAGCCTGGGCTTTTTGTGATGTAGTTATATTATATACTTAAATCTAATTCGGTCGTTGTGAATCCTAAACCTAATGAACCTTCTCCTAAATGCGTCCCAATTACTGGTCCAAAATAACTCATTATAATTTGTGCATCAGGGAATTGTTCTTCAACTTGCGCTTTCCAAGAAAGTGCTGTCTCTTTATCATTTCCTTCAATAATAACAATAGATAAGTTTTTATAACCTTCAACTTCTTTAGCTAATTGTTCTTCAATACGTTTCATTGCTCTTTTCTTTGTTCTCACTCTATCGTAAGGGACAATTTTTGTATCAACGAAGTGTAACAATGGTTTCACTTGTAACATCGTGCCAACTAATGCTTGTGCACTATTTAAGCGGCCACCTTTTTTCAAGTTATTTAAATCATCTACTATAAAATATGCATTAGTTGTTTGTTTCATAGTCTCTAATTGTTCTAGAATATTATCAATAACTGTCATACCTTGTTCGATAAGTTGAGCTGCTTTTAAAGCATAGAAACCTTGTACTGAACAAGAGATTTCAGAATCAAATGCATGTACGTTTATACCTTCTACCATATCGTTTAACGTCACAGCTGTTTGATATGTACCACTTATGCCACTTGATAAGTGAACTGCAATCACATCTGTATATCCTTCGTCTCTCAAACTCTCAAGTAATTCCACATATTGACCCATAGCTGGTTGAGATGTTGTCGGTAATTGTTTTTCATTTCTCATTCTTTTATAGAAATCTTCTGTACTTATCTCTGACAATTCTTTATAAACTTCATCATTAAATATAACATTAAGCGCCATTGTTCTAATATTATATTTATCTATATATGCTTGATCTAAATATGCTGTTGAATCTGTTATAACAGCAATCTTCATAAAATTATCCTCCTTGATTCTCTTCCATACTCATCATATCTAATTCTTGGTTATTTGAAAAGAAGTTTATGAACTAAATTGCTGCCTGTGCCATTTTAGAAAATTTATATGTGCCGTCCTTTTTAACAAGCGTCACAACTTCGTTAAATGTTTTTTTCTCATCTTTACTTCCATTCTTAGGATGAGCTGTTGTTTCCACATTATAGAATACAACCACTTGATCTTTTTTCTGTTCTAAAAACTTAATATTGGATATTTTTTTATCGAATTTATAACTTTTAAGTGTATCTTTCAACACTTTTTCTTCCTCTTTAACGTCTAGTTGTTTTGAATCTGTGTCGATTGTTTTAATGTAAGCTTCTACATCACCATCATTTAAAGATTTTCTATTTTTTTCAATAGCTTCTTTGACTGCTTTTTCAGTATCTTTATTTACTTGAATCGCATCTTTCGGATTTCCTTTGTCATCTAATAGGACACCTTGACTATCATCCGCTTCGTCAGTCGTTTGTTTCTCCTCTTCTTTGGATCCACAAGCTGCTAACACGATAGACAACACTAAGCACAACATCAATAATTTATTCTTCAATTCATACAATCCTTTCCCGACTAATTTCAATAGTATATAATAATCGTAACAGATTACGATGTAAAGGGAGAAGTATTAACATGGCAGAAGGACTAATTACAATCAAATCAGCACATGAAACTGAAATTGTCATTAATAAATCGAGATTTATCGCGAGCATTCATCCTGCAGAAACTGAAGAAGAAGCGAAAGCATTCATACAACAAAAGAAAAAAGAACATCATGATGCAACACATAATTGTTCTAGCTATGTTATCGGTCCTACAATGCTTATCCAAAAAGCAAATGATGATGGTGAACCATCAGGAACAGCAGGCGTGCCTATGTTAGAAGTATTAAAAAAACAACAACTCCATAATGTTGTTGTTGTCGTTACAAGATATTTTGGTGGTATTAAATTAGGCGCAGGTGGATTAATACGTGCATATGGAAGTGCAGTCAGCCAAGTTATTAAAGAAGTCGGCAGAATTATTTTATTAGATGCAATACCATTCGAAGTAACATTAGACTATGATCAAACAGGACGCTTCGAGCATGAGTTACAACAAACTGATTATCAACTTGTAGATACTGCATATACAGACAAAGTAACATACACCATACATGTAATAGCATCAGAAGAAGAACCATTTATTGATTTCCTAAACGAAGTCAACCAAGGTAAGTACGAATTAAACAGACAAGATATCATCGCACTACCATTTCCAT
Organism: Mammaliicoccus sp. J-M41; assembly: GCF_022385935.1. Taxonomy (NCBI): domain Bacteria; kingdom Bacillati; phylum Bacillota; class Bacilli; order Caryophanales; family Staphylococcaceae; genus Mammaliicoccus; species Mammaliicoccus sp. J-M41. Next base: position 34,577 of record NZ_JAJNIR010000024.1, read on the forward strand.
ATAATAAAGAAGAAGAACGCTAATCGACATTAGCGTTCTTTTTTATACTTTGTTCTTGTTAATAAGTTTAATATTGGTCTGTAATTTGCATTTACGAGTCCTGTAAATTCTACTATTAATTCTATTGTTATTAATATCATTATAAACATCATTAATACGCCGTATGGTGGTGATAAATAAAGGATGACACTTGATATGCTGAATAAGATGGCAATCATATAAATTAATATGACGGTTTGCCTATGTGTATAGCCTAAATCTAATAATCTATGGTGTAAATGCGATTTATCTGCCTGAACGATAGATTGACGATTATGTAGTCTACGTATTACTGCAAATAACATATCGATAAATGGTACTGCTAGTATAACCATTGGGAAGAATAGCGATATTAATGTAATGTTCTTAAAACCTAATAGTGATAACACACCGATTATATAACCTAATAGTAATGCCCCACTGTCACCTAAGAAAATTTTAGCAGGATGTGAGTTAAATACTAAGAATCCTAATAATGATCCTATTAACACACTACATATCATCATAATAAAGATGTTCTGCTGTAATATTGCGATAAATCCTATTGTTACTAAAGCGATACATGATATGCCTGAAGCTAAGCCATCTAAACCGTCTATTAAGTTGATTGCATTCATTACTGCAACAACCCAGAAGATTGTCATTGGAATACTAAAGATTCCAAATTCAATTACTACACCAAATGGTAATGTAATAAAATCTAATGTGACGTGGTTAAAAACGACGATTAAAGATACAGCAATTTGACCTGCTAATTTAACAAGTGGTTTCATATCATACAAATCATCTACTAATCCTATAATATAGATAACAATCGCACCTAATATAATAGGAATTGTTTCATGTTCTACTGGTTTCCCCCACCATAAACCGATGAGAAAAGATATTAAAATGACTGAGCCACCTAATACTGATACGGGTTTAGTATGAACTTTTCTAACATTTGGCATATCAACAGCACCAATTTTAATAGAAAGAACGATAACTAAAGGTGTTAGTATTAAACTTACAATCATAGTTAGTAATATTAGTTGTAAAGTAAACATTGAGTCACCTTCATTTTGTAGTTGCACCGAATTTGATTAAAACATTACTTCTAGAATATCAAAATTTCATTCTACATGCTATAAAAACAATAGTATACCACATTTTTGAAATCAAATATTTTTACGTATAAACTAACTTTATAAGCAAACATGTGAAAAAAGAAACTTTTTTAACAAAATAACCTGTTATATCGTGACAAAAGCAATCTAATAGATTACAATATCATATGGCTTACTAAATGAAGGATGGTGTTAAATGATACAAGCAATTATATTCAATATATCTGTAACTATTGCAGCATTTTATCTATACCATCGAATACAATATAGCGAAACGAGAACTGTGACTTTTTCACAAAATTATATCACCATCTTAATGACTGGTGTTTCAATATTATTAATATCTAATCCTATACAGTATCATGACTATGCATTCTCTTTAAGTTTTATACCTATTCTCTTCTTAGGAAGATTTACTAATTTATTTTTTTCTGTTTTAAGTGCCGTAGTTATTGTACTATTTGACATATTTGTAATGGGTACACCTTTTTTAGAAGATATCCATTTACTGATTATTGCAATTGTTGTTGGGATGATAGGTCCTTTTCTTAAACAAAGTGATTTCGTGAGTATTCAATTATTGTATTTAATCAGCATTATGATTATTGCGATAACACTTATCTTTTTAAATCCTGATGCATGGCTCAATGAATGGTTGTTCCTTGTGCCAGTTTCCTTTATCCTAAGTATTATTAGTGCAAGTGTTTATAGAGACATTTGGATCTTGAAAAATTTAATTTCAAGATATGAAAATGAAGAATCCGTTGATTACTTAACAGGTTTAGGAAATGTTAAAGAGTTCGATCGCTATTTAAATAAGACGACTGAACAAATAACTGAACAAGACCAATCTATGGCATTATTATTGATTGATATTGATGGATTTAAAGACGTGAACGATGCATATTCTCATAAGGCTGGAGACGCGGTCTTAAAACAAATGTCGCAATTGTTAATCAACTATTTACCTAAAGATGTTAAAGCTTTTCGTAACGGCGGAGAAGAATTTTCAATTATTCTTGTTGGCGAAACATTAGATAGTGCTATTAAATTAGCGGAAAGCATTAGAGATAGCGTTCAACAATCTACTTTCCACTTACCTAACAAAGAAACAATTAAACTATCTGTTTCAATTGGTGTAGGCTATTTAAGTGAGCAAGATAACAAATCGAAACGTCGCGTATTTAAAGATGCGGATGATATGTTACATGAAGCCAAATTACAAGGTCAAAACAAAGTAATGTTCAATCCAATTATTAAGTTATAAACTGAACATAGAATTGCCTCTAGCAATTCTATGTTTTTTGTTGAATTGTTTTTAATTTGATTATTTACATAAAATTCAATACGAAACTGGAGGTTACTATGGAAGAGATACAAGACTTCACGATTATAGATGAAAATAAAATCATTGATGTTGTCATGACTGCCGGTCGCATACTTTTAGAAAGTGGCGCAGAAACATATCGAGTTGAAGATACAATGGCAAGAATCGCTACAAGTTATGGTTTAGAAAATACACATAGCTTTGTAACATCTACCGCGATTATATTCTCGCTTAATGACAGAACAAACACACGTCTGATTAGAATAGATGAACGTACGACCGATTTAGAGAAAATTTCTTTAACGAATCAAATATCACGTAAGATAGCTAACAATGAACTCACGATTGATGAAGCTAAATCAGAGCTGATCCATTTACATCATGCTTCATTACAATTTCCATTTTGGTTAAAAGTATTAGCTGCAGCGATAGCATCAGCCTGTTTCTTACCTATGTTTGGTGGTAAACAAGCTGAAGTCATCCCTTCATTGATTGCAGGTGGTGTTGGATATTTAACGATGTCCCTCGTCCATAATACGATAAGAATTAAATTCTTCACAGAATTTATTAGTTCATTAATTATTGCTACAATCGCAACCATTAGTGTGAATTTCTTTATTGGCGTGAATTTAAGCTTAATTACAATCGCGTCTGTTATGCCACTTGTACCAGGTGTCTTGATTACAAATGCAATCAGAGACTTAATGGCAGGACAGTTGCTTGCAGGTATATCTAAAGGTGTAGAAGCGGCACTTACGGCATTTGCTATTGGTGCTGGTGTTGCAATCGTATTACTACTTAGTTAAGGAGGTGCTTTAAATGCTAGATTATATATATCAAATTTTGTTAAGTTTTACCGCAACGTTATTTTTCTCTGTCATTTTTAATGCACCTAAGAGACTATTAATAGCATGTGGTATTGTTGGTGCGATGGGCTGGATGATTTATACCATTTCGTTAGACTTTGGCATCGATAAAGTACAAGCATCATTCTATGGTAGCTTTGCCTTAGCGTTAATGAGTCATATTATGAGTCGCTATTACAAGCGTCCAATGATTATCTTTATAGTTGCCGGTATTATCCCTCTCGTTCCAGGAGGCTTAGCGTATGATGCAACTAAAAACTTAGTAATCAACAATTATGATGTTGCCATTAATACAACACTACAAGCGACGCTTATTTCTGGTGCGATCGCGTTTGGTATTTTATGCTCTGAAATCATTTTTCAAATCTATGTCAGAGCAAAACATTCTTTTGCTTCTAAGAAACAAAAAAGCGTATAATAAATAACGTAAATAGATGTAAAGGGAGCGAGCAATTTGAAACAACGTCTAATTGATCGATTAACAAGATATGTAAAAGTAGATACACAAGCTGATGCAGCAAGTGAAAGTACACCATCTACTGAAAAGCAATGGGATTTAATCCGTATGCTCGAAGAAGAAATTAAAGCATTAAATCTTGAAGTTGACGTAGACGATAAAGGGTATTTAATGGCCACTTTACCGTCAAATACAGAAAAGGATGTACCTACTATAGGGTTATTGGCACATATTGATACGTCTCCAGATTACCATGCATCAAATGTTAATCCTGTTATTGTAGAGCAATATAACGGAGAAGATATTACACTCGGTAATACTGATAAAGTATTAAGCGCGAAGACTTTCCCACAACTTGAAAAAGTGATTGGTCATACATTAATGACAACAGACGGTACAACTTTACTAGGCGCTGATGATAAAGCTGGTGTCGTTGAGATTATGGAAGCGATCATTTACTTATTAGAACATCCTGAAATCAAACACGGCAAGATTAGATTCAGCTTTACACCAGATGAAGAAATTGGTAGAGGTCCACATCATTTTGATGTTGAACGATTTAACGCTGATTTTGCTTATACTTTAGATGGTAGTTTAGAAGGCGAATTACAATACGAAAGCTTTAATGCCGCTTCTGCAGTCGTTGAAGTTAACGGTGTAAACGTACATCCAGGTTCTGCTAAAGATGTAATGGTTAATGCTAATACTTTAGCAATGGCATTTAATGACCAATTGCCTAGTGATGAAGTACCTGAACATACTGAAGGCTATGAGGGCTTCTATCACTTATCTGACATGTCAGGTACTGTTGAGAAAGCAACGCTACAATATATTATTCGCGATCATGATAAAGCACAGTTCGAACGTAGAAAAAATCATTTATTAGATATCGCAAAAGTATTAAATCATAAATATGATCAAGAATTGATTACTGTAACAATCAAAGATCAGTATTACAATATGGGTGAAAAAATCAAACCACAACCTGAACTTGTAAACATACCTGAGAAAGTTATTAAATCATTAGGTATGACACCTATTATTGAACCTATTAGAGGTGGTACAGACGGTTCACAACTCTCATTCATGGGATTACCAACACCTAATTTATTTACAGGTGGCGCAAACTTCCACGGACCATTTGAGTATGCTTCTATTGATGTTATGGAAAAAGCAGTCCATACGATAGTCGGTATCGTATCAGAATTTGAGCAACAGTCTTAAAACAATATATAAGAGCCTGAGACAATTACAGTGTCTCAGGCTCTTATTTTTATATATTAGCTTTTAATAATCTTAGCGATTGTGTTGTTAAATGTCTTAAAGCTATACCTAATTCTAAATCACTCATTGAATATTGATCTTTATTAAATACTTTATACATTGCTGTTACATCTTGTTCTAAGTATTGATCAAACTTTTCATCTGTTGCGCATATCGCAATATTGACTTTTTGATATTTGTTACAAAGTTCAGCAATTCTAACAGATGTCGTTTCTAACAATTGTTGATTAGGTTTCAATCCTTCACCGAATACGATTAAGTCAGCTTGTTCAATCAACTTATCTAAATAAGTAAGCTCATTTACGACATCTCCACCTGTAACAAGTTGCGCGTCCCATAGACTATTAAACAAGGCAGCTAAGCCACTTCCTGCACCACCGCGTTCTTCTTTACCTAATAAGATTTTATGTTGGTTCTTAAATAATTCACTTATATACCATAAAGCATTATCAATTGAGACAGCATCTTCAATAGCAATTTGATTGATTGCTTGCTCTTTCATGATGCGACTATTCTTACCATAATACTTCGATTCAAAGTCTGTTATGACTTTGATATTTTTATCTTTTAACCTTTTATCTAAATCATATAAATCAATTGTTCTTATATATTTAATCCATTTAGCACCTTTGCTAACATCTATAAAACTACCTTCAGCATCAAAGAATTTAGCACCTAATGCTTGTAACATACCAAGTCCACCATCGTAACTTGCGACATCACCGACTGAAATTAGCATCTCTTTGCTGTCTTCATTCAGCGCTTCTAAAATCACTTCTCCTAGTCCAAATGATGAAGTTTCAAGTGGTTTAATAATATCCTCACTTGAAGTTAAGACTTTACCCGCTTCTATAACGATAATATCTTTCTCTGTTACAACATATGAAGACGACTTTGGTCTCATATAAGCGTCATGATGATCCACTGAATATTTAGTGCCAGATTGCCATAATAATACTGAATCTATAACTTCTCTTTGACCATTAAATAATGGGACTTGTACTATATCTGCTTCATTAAATTGAGACTTTATTGCTTCTTCGACAAATCGATTTGCATGGTAACTAGATAAAATACTATCAAACTCATCCATCGCAACTAATACTCTCATAATTTTCACCTCATGCTTTTTATCTTAATTCATTATACTGTTTTTTACTTCAATTAACAAAAAAACAAACAGTCCAATCAGACTGTTTGCATATGTTTCACTTACTCTTCTGCTTTCGATAAACTTGCGACTGTGATATTTTCATGATCTGCATCCCATTCAGCATTACCATTAACAAAGTAAAATGCTTGTGGGGATTCATGTTTGATTCCAGTTTTATCAGCTATATAATCAGACAATTCTCTTTCTTCTTGAACAATTAAGTAATAACCATCCATATCTCTTTCATATAAGAATTTGTTAAATTGATCATATGCACTTGCTGAAATAGGACAAGTACTGCTATGTTTCATAACAAATACGTTTGGATTATCATTGAGTACTTTTTCAAATTGATCGATGGAAGTTAATTTCACGACCATTTTAATTCACCTCTATCATAATTTAACCAATACAATTGAACACTATATCATTTATCCATTTATATGGCAAATTCTATTTTTAATAATTATCTTTATTATCTTTACCCGTAATCTATAATATTAACCACAAGACAATTTTGGTATACTTGTTAATATATATTAAGGAGGTGCGAAATTTGTCCAAAAATACTTCACCCGTACTTATTAAAAGATGGGGTATGATTGATACGATCAATGCATGTTTACTTATTATTTCTGTCTTATTTTTATTTGATTTTAAAAACCAACCTGCATTATCGTATATTCTTGTAATAGCATTTTCTATATGGTTCATTTCACTTATAGGTAAAAATATATATTTATCAAAGCGCAACAAAGACAAACCTAAAGATCCAATTGATAAGCAATAAAATAAAACACACCGATTACATAAAACAATGTTTTTGGTGTGTTTTACTTATCTAATCTTTCTATCGCTTTGTTGTACTTTTCATCTTTACCTAAGTAACTAAATTGAGAACTTACGCCATTTTGTACTTGAACTTTTTGAAGTTTATCTTCAATAAGAATGCCTTTTTTACGTTCTTTATAGTAATTAATTAAAGTATAGTACACTTCAATTTGAGCTTGTCTCATTTGATTAACACGTTTAGATGAAATATTCGTTTGATTTAGCGATTTAATGTTTTTAGAAAATAGCGGGATAATATCTTTCTCAATATAGTCCGCTCTATCTTGCACATTTTGAGTATCATTTAAATATTTAGCTTTCGTACTTAATTCTTCACTATTCTTATCAATAACAGAAACAAGTGCATCATAATCTTCTTTATCTTCAGGATTATTTTTAGCTAATTTAGCATTTTTCTCTGCATCTGATTTATTCTGTTCAAATACATCTGTATAATCTAATATTTTCTCATTAGATTGGATGGATTGTTTAAATAATGAAATATACTCATTTAATTCTTCTAACGTTTTTTCTTTCTTTGCTATATTACTCATGTAAATATTATGAGCATCTTGAACCTCATTTGTGCTTACATTTATATTATGAGCTTGTTTACTAAGATCTTTAACTTCAGGTATAATTTGCTTTTCGAGTTTATCTTGAAGTTCATTCAATTCTTTACGTTTTTCAACTGTTACTTCCGTACCAATAAGTTGATCTAACTGATTTAATCTTAATTTATCTATATCTTTCAGAATTGAATTCTCTTTTTTATAAATAGGTTTCATTTCCCTTTTATACTTTTGAAGATCTGAATGTAATTCGTTACCACAAGCTGCAATAATTAAAACAAGAACAAATATCATTAAATAAAATAATTTAATTTTCATCATTGCACCCCTGTTTCACTTGTATTATACATAATTTCATGGATAATGAAAATGTTATATAGTATATTCATGCATGGATTTTAGAAAGGAGCTATTATGCTTAAACTTCCACAACCCTTTATTCAACTACAATCATCAGATGATTTTAAACTAAATTTTGAAAGTATTCAACAATTATTAATACATTTACTTGATACGCCAGTGATAGATGTATTCCATATCGGTGGTACGAAACAAACACAATATGTTACAGAACCTATCGTAGATGTACTTGTTACAGTTAAGTCTCTTCACGATATTACAAGCCTTGACGAAAAAAGACTCAATTATCACCGCATATATCGATTACATAATGGTTACAATAAAAAAGTCATGATGGCTCAATTCCAAGACATGATAAGCTTGAAGCAAACAGCACGTTTACATATTGTTGAACAAAACAATCAAATGTTATATGATTATTTAACTGTAGAGTCACTTTTAACAAATAATACAGATGTCATACAAACATTTGAATCATTTAAGAAAGCTGCTTTACTTGAAGCAAATAGTATAAAAGATTACGAAGCTCAAAAACAAAAATGGTTTCAACAACTTGTTCAAAAACATAAAAAATAACCCATTCGCTTAAGATGATAAATCTTGATATAATAATGTGAGAGCATAATACAGAAAGGACGTCGTGCGTTGGAGAATCATACAATTTTGGAGGAGCTTTCTAAATTTCTCCCAAAATCCCTTATAAAAGTAAATGAGCCACTTAAAAAATATACTTTCACAAAAACTGGTGGCAATGCAGATTTCTACTTATCACCTACTTCTTATACAGAAGTACAAAAGATAATAGAATTTGCTTATAACAATCAAATTCCACTTACATTTTTGGGGAATGGTTCTAATATTATCATCCGTGATGGTGGTATAAGAGGAATTGTTATAAGCTTATTACAATTCGATCAAATAACGGTGAAAAATCAATCTATTACATGTGGAAGCGGTGCAGCAATTATTGATGTTTCAAGACGTGCTAGAGATCACCATTTAACTGGTTTAGAATTTGCCTGTGGTATACCTGGATCTGTCGGTGGCGCAGTATATATGAACGCTGGTGCATATGGCGGTGAAGTCAAAGATTGTATCGACCATATTAAAGCAGTCGATGATACTGGTCAGTTGCATATCATTAAAGGTGAAGACTTAGAATTGGACTATCGTACAAGTATTGTTCAACGTAAACACCTAGTCGTACTAGAAGCAACTTTTAAATTGCAAGATGGTGACATTCATTCCATTCAAGCGACTATGGATGATCTAACACAACGTCGTGAAGATAAACAGCCTTTAGAATACCCTTCATGCGGAAGCGTGTTCCAAAGACCACCAAACCACTTTGCTGGTAAACTTATTCAAGACGCTGAATTACAAGGCCATAGAATAGGTGGTGTAGAAGTTTCTACCAAACATGCTGGATTTATCGTTAATGTTGATAACGGAACTGCTACAGACTATGAGAACATCATTAAACACGTTCAAAAAGTCGTTAAAGAAAAATTTGGTGTAGAACTTAAAAGAGAAGTTCGAATCATCGGAGAACCTTTAGAATAAATAAAAAAGCATGGGACATCGGGCACTGCACCCTTACTAAGGGAGCTCGATAAAAACACTATTTTCTAGGCTGCTAATTCCCTATATTCTATAGGGGATAAGTAGCCTAGTTTTTGTTGAATTCTAACTTTATTATAGTT
>NZ_JAJNIR010000025.1:0-37549 GCF_022385935.1 Mammaliicoccus sp. J-M41
ATAGTAAGCGATAGCGCGCTAGATTATATAAAAAATAAACTGTGAAGTAGAGTCGTACGTTCTCTACTTACACAGTTTATTTTACACTCCCACTACAAACTTAAAGATCACCTCTCTGTAGGTGGTCTTTTTTTAATATAGGCTTAATATTATTCCAAAAAATCCTATTATAAGTAAAACATATGTGATAAACCTTATAGTATCAGCACATTTCATTTCTTTAATATATAACTTTGTATTTTCATCAGAGAATGAAGTGAAATCTTTTTTTAATTCTTCATCAGTTTGTTGTCTATAATATGAATCCCCATTCTTTATTTCTACTCTCAAACTTTTAATATGGCTTGCCTTAGTTACACTTCGCCCAACTTTTGTTACTAACGCCTCCACCATATTTTAACTTCTATAACACATCCCCACACTCCCCCCAAAATCCAGACAAAAAAACCCTCAAAGCATAAGCTTTGAGGGTTAATAGCAATTAGTATTGCTTCATATATTGATCTCTTTCCCATTCTGATACTTGTGTTCTGTAATAATCCCACTCTAATGATTTAGATTGTATGAATTGGCGATAGATATGATTACCTAATGCTTGTTTAACAACTTTATTTTCTTTCATTGCTTTAACAGCTGTATAAAGTGTTGATGGTAAGTCTTGTACGCCTACCGCTTCACGTTCTTCTCTATCCATTTCATAGATGTTTTGATCTACTGATTCTGGTGGTGTTAATTTATTTTTAATACCATCTAATCCAGCTTCAAGGATAGTAGCTAATGCTAAGTAAGGGTTAGCTGCTGGGTCTACTGAACGAATTTCAACACGAGTTGATAATCCGCGAGATACAGGTATTCTTACTAATGGTGAACGGTTTTGACCACTCCATGCGATATAACATGGTGCTTCATAACCAGGCACTAAACGTTTATATGAATTTACTAATGGGTTACATACTGCTGTAAATCCACGTGCATTTTTCAAGATACCAGCAATAAAGTGATATGCATCATCAGTTAATTGCATTTCTCCATTTGGATCGAAGAATGCATTTTCTTTACCTTTGAATAATGAAACGTTAAAGTGCATTCCGCTTCCGTTTACACCAAATAATGGTTTTGGCATGAATGTCGCATGCAAGTTATGTTTACGTGCAATTGTTTTTACAACTAGTTTGAATGTTTGAATGTTATCACATGCTGTTATAGCATCTGCATATTTAAAGTCGATTTCATGTTGACCAGGTGCTACTTCGTGGTGACTTGCTTCAATATCAAAGCCCATATCTTCTAATTCTAGAACGATATCACGACGACAGTTTTCACCTAAATCTGTAGGTGCTAAGTCGAAGTATCCACCATTATCGTTTAATTCTAATGTTGGTTCTCCTTTTTCATCTAATTTGAATAAGAAGAATTCTGGTTCAGGTCCTAAGTTGAAATCTGTAAATCCTAACTCTTCCATTTCTTTTAATACACGTTTTAAGTTTGTACGTGGATCACCAGGGAATGGTTTGCCATCCGGATTGTAAATATCACAAATTAATCGTGCTACTTTGCCTTTTCCTGCAGTCCAAGGGAAAATTACCCAAGTGTCTAAGTCAGGACATAAATACATATCCGATTCTTCAATTCGCACGAATCCTTCAATTGAAGAACCGTCAAACATCATTTCATTGTTTAATACTTTTTCTAATTGTGCAATTGGTACTTCAACGTTTTTAATTGTACCTAAAATGTCAGTAAATTGTAATCTTAAATAACGTACGTTTTCTTCGTCAGCAAAACGAAAAATATCTTCTTTTGTAAAAGTTTGTTTAGCCATGTGATTATCCTCCAGTTTTTAATTAAAAAATCTTGATAAATCTCCACGGTTAAGTGGTCCCTCTGTTTTAGAAGTTCCTCTAATTACCCGCTCTCTCATCTTCAGTTCTTCTTCAGAAAGGTCATTTTCTTCTTCTAAAAGAATTTGTTTGATCCCTTTCATATTAAATCCCTTTTCGATAAGATTTTTAATTTCCAGTAATCGTTCAAGGTCATTTAAAGAAAATAACCGTTGATTACCTTCAGTCCTTTTGGGCGAAACGAGCTCATTGCTTTCATAGTATCTGATTTGTCTGGCTGTTAGCTCTGTTAACTTGATTACGACACCAATCGGGAACACGGCCATGTTTCTTCTGATTATGTCTCTTGACAGCACGACCGCCTCCTTTAGTAAGAACTTGTTATAAATTTAGCACATAAATTTTCAGAAAACAAATGAATGTCAGGAAACCTTACATCTTTTTATAATTCAACAAGGTTTTGCTTGATTAAATGCTGTACAGCACGCGTTATCGCAATTTTAACATGTTCATAAGTTAAGCCACCTTGAATGTAAGCTTCATATGGTGGTCTAATTGGACCATCTGCCGTTAACTCAATTGATGATCCTTGAATAAATGTACCTGCAGCCATGATAACATCATCTTCATAACCTGGCATATAGCTAGGCATCGGACTAAAATGCGCATTAATTGGAGATGCGTGTTGTATCGACTGACAAAATGCAATCATTTGTTCTTTTGTTTCAAAAGTAACAGATTGAATAATATCTGTACGTTTATCTTGATAATGCGGTGTCGTTGTCATATTTAATTTTTCTAGCAAGCGAGAAGTGAATAATGCACCTTTCAAACTTTGACTGACAACATGTGGTGCTAAGAAGAACCCTTGATACATTTCTGGTAAACTTCCTAAAGATGCGCCCGCTTCTTTACCAATTCCTGGTGCTGTTAATCTGTATGCACAACGTTCTATCAGGTCAGCTTTTCCTGAAATATAACCGCCAATTTTAGCTAAACCACCTCCTGGATTTTTAATTAAAGAACCTGCTATTAAATCTGCACCAATTTCAATGGGTTCTTTATCCTCAACAAATTCTCCATAACAATTATCTACAAAGACAATTTTATCTGGATATGTTTCTTTAATCGCATTGATTGCTTGTTCAATTTGTGCAATTGTTAATGAAGGTCGCGAACTATAACCTTTAGATCTTTGTATCGCAATGACTTTAGTATTTTCATTAATATTTTCTAACACTGAATGAATATCTATTTCATTTTGTTTCAATGGTACTTCTCGGTATGTGATACCTTGTTCGATAAAACTTCCTATACCATTACCATTTATACCGATTACTTCTAATAACGTATCATAAGGTGTTCCTGTAATATATAATAATTCGTCTCCATATTTCAGTTGGCTGTTAAGCGCTAATGTAATAGCGTGCGTACCTGAAATAATTTGAGGTCTTACTAAACTGTCTTCAGCTTTAAATACTTTACTATAAACATCTTCTAAATGATCTCGACCTACATCGTCGTATCCATATCCAGTTGTACCGATTAAGTCTGATTCAGTAATTTTCACTTCATGAAATGCATCAAGTACATGTTCTTGTGCGATTAATGCATTATGTTCGATTTGATCAAAGTATGGTCTTAATTCTTTTTCTACATCAATAATTAATTCTTTTAATTTCTGTTCCATTTGTTTACCTCTTATTTCTGTTTATAACCTTTTATGTGATATGTTTCTGTTTCTTCATCAAAATCCATTTTCTCAACTAAAGTATGTTTTTTTTGCCAATATAATTTGTCAGCATCCCTTGATGGAATATCCATTTCGTAGTAATCCATTGTTTCTTTAATCATATCGACTAATTTTTCTTTAAATATAGCTTTATCATTAGAACCTTTTGCTGAAACAAATATAGATTGTCCTGATATCGCTGAATGATTAGAAGGCGCTAAATCTTTTTTATTAAATACGACCAACATCGGAATATGTCCCATATCTAATTGATTAACTAAAGTCATAACCGTTTCATACTGTTCCATATAGTGTGGATGGCTTGCATCTACAACATGAACGAGTAATTGCGCATATTTCGCTTCTTCTAAAGTCGATTTAAATGCTGCGATCAATGTTGTAGGCAACTTCTGAATAAACCCAACTGTATCAGAAAGTATCACGTTAAACCCGTCATTTATTGTAATGGCGCGAGATTTAGGATCTAAAGTCGCAAATAACAAATCTTGTTCGAATGTTTCATCATTTGATAACTGATTAAACCACGAAGATTTACCGGCATTTGTATAACCAATTAATGCAACTTGGTATGCTTGATTATGTTGACGTCGTTCTCTATAACGTGAACGATGAGAAACGATTGTTTCTAATTGATGCTTTATTTCATTCATTCTAGTACGAATATGTCTTCTATCTGTTTCTAATTTCGTTTCACCTGGACCTCTCGTACCAATTCCGCCACCTAAACGAGATAAGCTTTTGCCGTGTCCAGATAATCTCGGCAATAAATAATCTAACTGTGCTAATTCAACTTGCAATTGACCTTCTCTACTTGAAGCTCTTTGCGCAAAAATTTCTAAAATCAATTGAGTGCGGTCTATAATTTTTGTGTTAAATAACTCATCTAAATGTTTCGATTGCGCAGTTGTCAATTCATCATTTGCAATGACTGCATTCACTTTAATATCATTCAATTCGATATATTCAATGACTTCTTCAATTTTACCTTTACCAAAATAATACTGTTGATCAGGTCGCTCTCTTTTTTGAGTGAAGAGTTCCATGACTTCTAGTTGGCTTGTAACAGCAAGAGATTCCAATTCTTGAACTGTTGATTTAAATGTTGCTTCATCATCTTTTTTATCATGAATTGCTAACAGGATTACTTTTTCTGTTTCATGTTTTGTCGACTTCATATCATTTTTCATTTTTATCACGCTCACTTTAAATATATTTTAACATATAAACATGCATGCAAATTGATATGACTTTGATAAATTTTTGATTATAATAGAATTAAGAAAAGGAGTGATGGCAATGTCAATTTATGACTTCGTTGTTGCAAAAACGAACGGTGAAGAATATTCATTATCTGAGTATAAAGGAAAAGCTATTTTAATTGTTAATACAGCAAGTGAATGTGGGTTCACACCTCAATTTGAAGGTTTAGAAGCTTTATACCAAGATTATAAAGATCAAGATTTCCTGGTGTTAGGATTCCCATGTAATCAATTTGGTAATCAAGAACCTGGCGACTCTTATGAAGCATACCAAAATTGCAAATTAAATTATGGTGTAACTTTCCCAATGCATGAAAAAATAAAAGTTAAAGGTTCAGAACAACATCCTCTATATGAATATTTGACTTCTGCTAAAAAAGGTATTTTAAATGGGTCAATTAAATGGAACTTTACAAAGTTCTTAGTGAATAAAGATGGAGAAGTTGTGAATCGATTCTCTCCACAAAAAAGCCCTGAACAATTGAGAAGTTCAATAGAAGCAGTATTATAATTGATTACACATAAATAAGCGGCTAAGACAATAAAATGTCCTAGCCGCTTATTATTTGAAACACAATTATTGTTCGCTATCTTGATTTTCATCATCTTGTGCATCTACGAAAGTTGAGATAGCATGTTTGTAAATTAGATGTTCTTTCCCTTGAATATCTAATAATACAACTTTGTCGTCAAAGTCGACAATTTTCCCTTTCATTTGAAATCCATTCAATAAGAATACCGTAAGTTCAGTTCCTTCTGATTTGAATTTCTTAAGTAAAACTTCTTGAATATTTTCTTTCTCTGCCATATGACTTTCCCCTTCACTTGGATAATTGGATTACGTTGTCTGCGATTTCTGTTAAAGACTGTTTATCCCGTTGAAACCAAGTCACATTCATTTTGTTTTTAAACCAAGTCATTTGACGTTTGGCATATCTTCTTGAATTTTGCTTGATTTGTTCTGTAGAGGTTTCTATGTCTATTTCTCCATTTACTACTGGTACCAATTCTTTATATCCAATTGCTTGCATACTTTGAGAATCTTGATATCCTTTCTCAACAAGATTAGACACTTCTCTTAATAATCCTCGCTGCAACATCATGTCAACGCGCATATTAATTCTTTGATATAATGTTTCGCGCGACATTTCTATCCCAATTAATATTGTACTATATTTTCCAGAAAATGTCTGGCTTTTCTTTCTTTCACTTAAAGTTTTTTTCGTATTTAAGTAATATTCAATAGCTCTTTCTACTCTTTTTCGATTGTTCGGATGCACTGATGACGCGGTTTCTGGGTCGATTTCATATAAATAATTGTGCAATTCAATATTTGAGCATTTAGATAATTTATTTAATTTATATTTTGTAATTTCCATTTTTTCAGAACTGATTTTCTCTTCTTCAAGGTTATAATCATATAAAACCGACTGTACATATAAACCTGTTCCACCGACAAGTATCGGCATTTTACCTCTATCATGAATATCCTTTACAATTCTTTCAAAGTCTTGTTTAAATCGATAAACTGAATATGGTTCATCCGGTTCATATACATCTATTAAATGATGAACAACGCCTTCTTTTTCTTCTTCTGTCACTTTAGCTGTACCAATATCTAGACCTTTATAAATTTGAAAGGCATCACCATTAATAACTTCACCGTTTAAAGCTTTGGCTAATTTAATACTTAATTCTGTTTTACCTACTGCAGTAGGTCCTACTATTGCAATTAATGGTTTTTCATTCATTTGTTATTTCCTCTTTTTCTAATTGTTTAATTTGTACCATCAACCAATTATATAAATGTTCATACACTGCATAACGGTTCGTCTCAAATAACACTTCATGACGCTTATTTTTATATAATTGTACTGTGACATGTTTAACACCTGAACGTTTATAAATAGAAGCTAACTGTTTAATACCATTACCAAATCCACCAAAGTGATCTTCTTTACCTGATACTAGTAAAATCGGCATATTTAAATTTTGTTGTTTAATATAACTGATTTTCTTAGTTTGGACAGAAGCCTTTACTGTTTCTAGAAGTACTTTATGTGAAATCGGAAATCCTGAATACATATCTTTTTCATATTGCTCACGATTTTCATCACTTTGACTTAACCATCTATTATCTTTATTTAAATCTTTATGTTGTCGATTCATTGTCTTAAAAGCAATATTATTAATAAACTTTGATTTTGTGCGACTTCCTAAAAATAAATTCACAAACTTTAATGCATATAAGTTTAACTTGCCTTGAATTTTAGGATAAACAACCGTTCCTGACAGTATCAAAGCATCTACATCATTTGGATAATCATGAACAAATTGTCTCGCAACTAACGAACCCATAGAATGGCCAAGTAATATAAATGGCAATTCCGGATTAAGTTCATTTTTAAATGTATCCCTTACTTCTTTAACGTCGTCGACTAAATCTTGTAATGCATTAAAATGACCTCTTGAAGAAGCTTCTATGTTCATACCATGACCTCGGTGGTTATGACGTATAACATGAAAGCCTCTTTTACATAAATATTCTGCTACTGCATCATATCTATCTTTATGTTCAGCCACACCATGCAGTATATGTATAATTCCATAAGGTTTTTCATCCGTTTTATCAATTGTAACTTCTAAAGTTTGTTCTGTAGATAATGTAATTCTATGATTAAATCGTCTCAAAGACATGCGCCTCCCTTATAAGACATTATAGCAAAATCTATAGCGCTTAAAAATATATTCACAAATCCATCATATAATATAAAAAACCTGCCGACAAAAAGTTGTCAGCAGGTTTAAAAAATAAATTATAAATTATTTAACTATAGCTGGTTGATCATTTGGATTAACCGCTTCTTTAATAGCTTGTTCTAATTCATCTTTATAAACGCGTTTAGTATCATTATCATAATTTAATACTTGAGCCATTACTTCAACTATCGCATCTTTATGATCTAATACATATTGAATATCAAAGTATAAACGACCTGAACGACGTACTAAGAAGTCAGTTGGTTTATGAACCATTTCTTTTTGAATGCTGTAAATAACTTCAGCATATACTTCGATTGGTAGGTTAACATCTGCAACTTGTGTAGCATGTGCAATAGCAAATACTTCATCTACATTAGATCCGTATTTTCTAGCTAAATAACGTGCTGCATCTTCTGATAAGTTGTAGTTTTTAGCTTCTTTAACTTTACTTTCAACGAATGATTCATAATTTTTACTACCACCAACGTTACCGCCAGAAATGTAAGTTTCTTTTGTACGACAAGGTTTGAATGATAATTTATATTCTTCTTTAAGACGTTTACTTAATAAATCAACAATGTCTTGAGCCATATGACGGTAACCTGTTAATTTACCACCAGCGATTGTAAGTAAGCCTGAATCGCCTTCCCAAATTTCATCTTTACGAGAAATTTCTGATGGATCTTTACCTTTTTCAAAGATTAATGGTCTAACACCAGCCCATGTTGATTCGATATCTTTATCTTCAACTTTTACAGTTGGGAACATATAGTGAATAGCATCTAATAAATATTGACGATCTTCTTCTGTAACTTTAGGAGAAGATTTATCATTATCATAAATTGTATCAGTAGTACCAACGTAAGCTTTTCCATCTCTAGGAATTGCGAAAATCATTCTGCCATCATTTTCTGTATCAAAATATACAGCTTGACCTAATGGGAATACGCTTTGGTCTATTACAATATGAACACCTTTAGTTAATCTAAGTTGTTTATTGTTTGTTGAATAGTCTTTACCACGTACTTCATCAACCCATGGACCTGCAGCATTGATAACTCTTTTACCTTTAATTTCGAAAATTTCATTTTGTAATAAATCAGTTACTTCGATACCTGATACTTTTTTCTTTTTGTTATATAAGAATTTATTTGATTTAGCATAGTTAATGATATCTGCACCAAATTCACGTGCGCGTTTCATAACTTCAATTGTTAAACGAGCATCATCTGTACGGTACTCAACATAGTAACCACCAGCTTTTAAACCGTCTTGTTTTACAAGTGGTTCTTTCTTAATTGTTTCTTCTCTGTTTAACATTGTACGACGTTCAGCTTTTTTAACACCTGCTAAGAAATCATAAACTTTCAAGCCGATTGATGTTGTAAATGGACCCATGCTACCGCCTTTGTGTAAAGGTAATAACATCCATTCTGGTGTTGTTACGTGAGGACCATTTTCATAAACGATCGCTCTTTCTTTACCAGTTTCAGCAACTACGCCAACTTGGAATTGTTTTAAGTAACGTAATCCACCATGAACTAATTTCGTACTTCTAGAACTTGTACCTTGTGCAAAGTCTTGCATTTCTACTAATGCTACTTTCATACCACGTTGCGCTGCATCTAAAGCGATACCTGCACCAGTGATTCCTCCACCGATGACAACTACGTCATATTCAGTATTTTTAAGTTGATCTTTAACTTGATTACGATTTAATGCTGATAATTGTTGCATAACCATTTCCTCCTATAAAATGTAAAAAAATGAGAGACTTATCCCTACAAAAATGTACGAACAAAGCCTCTCATGTCTCTACGAAATATTAACTTAACTATATGATAACACAACTTAATCTAATTTAAAAGCTTGAGTGGCTTTTACTGCAGTTTTCCAACCTTTATAAAGTTTTTCACGTTCTTCTTCTTCAAGTTCAGGTTTGAATTCTGTTTCTAATTTCCAACGTTGTTTTATCTCATCTTTAGATTTCCAGAAACCTACTGCTAATCCAGCTAAGTATGCTGCACCTAATGCAGTTGTTTCATTTACTTCTGGTCTTTCTACTGGCGTATTTACAATATCAGCTTGGAATTGCATTAAGAAATTATTCTTAACAGCACCGCCATCAACTCTTAATGTTTCAACATTAATTCCAGAATCTTTTTCCATTGCTTCTAACACATCTCTAGTTTGGTAACATAATGATTCTAAAGTTGCTCTAATGAAATGTTCTTTTTCAGTACCACGTGTTAAGCCGAAGATTGCACCTCTAGCATCTGCATCCCAATAAGGTGTACCTAAACCAACAAACGCTGGTACGACGTATACGCCTTCTGTAGATTTAACACGATTAGCATAATCTTCTGAAGCTGGTGCTGATTTAATCATTCTTAAACCATCTCTTAACCACTGAATAGCTGATCCTGATACGAAAATACTACCTTCTAATGCGTAGTTTACTTTTCCGTCTAGACCATAAGCTAAAGTTGTTAATAAGCCACTTTCAGATTTTACAGCTTTTTCACCAGTGTTCATTAACATAAATCCACCAGTACCGTATGTGTTCTTAACTTCTCCACTTTCGAAGCAAGCTTGTCCGAATAATGCAGCTTGTTGGTCACCTGCTACACCAGCGATTGCAATTTTCTCACCGAAGAAGTGATGTTCTTGAGTATAACCATATACTTCACTTGAAGGTTTAACTTCTGGCAACATAGAAGCTGGAACATCAAGATATTCTAATAATTCTTCGTCCCATTTCAAGTCATAAATGTTATACATTAATGTTCTACTTGCGTTTGAATAATCTGTTACATGAACGTCACCTGTAAATTTCCAGATTAACCAAGTATCAATTGTTCCGAATAATAAATCGCCGTTTTCAGCTTTTTCTCTAGCACCTTCAACATTATCAAGAATCCATTTTACTTTTGTACCTGAGAAATATGGATCTAATAATAGACCAGTTTTTTCTTTGAAAATTGGTTCTAAATCTTTAGATTTTAATTCTGTACAAATGTCTTGAGTTTGTCGTGATTGCCAAACAATTGCATGATAAACTGGACGTCCAGTATTTTTATCCCATACGACAGCAGTTTCCCTTTGGTTTGTGATACCAATACCTTCGATTTGTTTTGGACTAATGTTATTTTCATTAAGTACACTTGAAATAACCGCTAATACTGAAGTCCAAATTTCATTCGCATCATGCTCAACCCAACCACCTTTAGGGAAGTATTGCTTAAATTCTCTTTGACTCACAAATTTGATAGTACCTTCTTTATCAAAAAGTATTGCTCTAGAACTTGTTGTACCTTGGTCAATTGATAAAATGTATTTTTCCATATTAAACACTCCTATAAATTTGTATATTACAGAATTTCTGAAACTTCATCTTTAAGTATTGATTTATTTAAGAAAATACCAGACAATACGACAATCACTGTAAAGATGATTGAGAATATAACGAAACCGTTTACAACCCCGTTAAATAAAATATTAAATAATGCTGCACCTAACATACCACCTGAAATCGGTCCTAAAATCGGCACAATTGCATATTTCCAATTTGAACTTCCTTTACCCGGAATTGGTAATAGCATATGCATGATACGTGGTCCGATATCACGAGCTGGGTTAATCGCATAACCTGTCGCACCACCTAAACTTAAACCAATTGCTACGATTAATAAACCAACAATTAAAGGATTTAAGCCATCAGTAAATTTATTAGTTCCTATAAATAATAATCCCATAACTAAGATCATAGTTCCAATAATCTCACTTAAGAAGTTTGCTACATAGTTTGGATAAGATGGACCAGTTGAGAATACACCTAACTTAGCACCTTGATCTTCAGTTTTTTTCCAGTGTGGTAAATAAGTAGCCCATACTAAAAATGCACCAATCATAGCACCAATCATTTGAGCCACAATAAATGGAACAACTTTAGACCATGGGAATGATCCGTCAATTGCAAAGCCAAGCGTAACAGCTGGGTTTAAATGTGCCCCGGAAACATTACCAACTGCATAAACACCAAGCATAACAGCTAGCCCCCAACCTAATGAAATAACAATCCAGTCTGCACCTTTACCAAGTGCCCCTTTTAGATTGACGTTAGCACATACACCGCCACCAAATAATATTAAGATGGCTGTACCAATTAATTCGCCTAAAAATTCACTCATATTAAACACCCTCCGAAATATAATATGCTAATACATAAAAAGCCCCCTACGTTGAACTACACATCATATTCATATAGTAATTTATACAAATTTAACGCATAGTTTCTTTTCGTAGAGGGTCTCATTTACTCATCTCATATATTAACTTAATTAGAAGTATAATACTTTATGAAAACGTTGTCAAATCAATTTACCAAATTGTAATATCGCTAGACGTAACATATTGTGCACCGCTTTCAATTGCTAAATCAATTTCTTCTTTAGTATTAATTAATCCACCTGCAATAATTCTCTTACCTGTTTTATCACTAATTTCTTTGATCACTTTAGTAGCAACACCTGGTAGTACTTCCACTAAATCAGGGTCTGATTGTTTAATCAGTTCAATACTTCTACTTAACGCTGTGCTATCAAGAATGAACACACGTAATATCGTTAACGTATTTAGTTTTTTGGCACGTTTAATAATTTTTGATTTCGTTGATATAATGCCATGTGGTTTATATTGTTGTATAACATATTCAACAGCCGCTTCATCATTTGATAAACCTTTTATTAAATCAATGTGTAGCATCACTTCTTTTTGATGCTTTTTCATTTGCTCTAAAATGCCTTGCAAATGACCGATATGTGTATCTAGTAAAACGCATCGTTCATAATCCATCTTAAAGAATTTTTCCATATCTTTCATAGAGCGAATAGCCGGTAATATATGCTTGTTCATTTTATCCTCCTACATAACGCGTTTAAATAATTTTTCTAATTCATACGTCGTTAATTCAATAATAATTGGTCTTCCGTGCGGACAAGTAAACGGGTCAGTTGTTTCTCTTAATTCATCTATTAAATGACTCATTTCATGATTTCTTAAATAATGATTAGCTTTAATAGATTTCTTACAACTCATCATAATTGCTGCATCTTCTCTTAATTTTTTAATATCAACTTTTTCATGATTTAACACGTAATCGATCATATCTTTGATTATTTCTTCTGCATCAACATTTGGCAACCAAACTGGGTATTCGCTAACCATATAATCATGATGACCAATTGGTTCTAAAAATACGCCCGCTTCAGCTAAGGATTGTAAATACTTTTCAATAATCATGTGTTCGTCTTTAGAGAAATTAAATGTTAGTGGCAACAATAAACTTTGTGTTTCGTTTGTGACTTCACCGATTTTTTCTTTGAAAAATTCATATTTAATTCGTTCTTGTGCTGCATGTTGATCAATCATAAACATGCCTGTATCATTTTGTGCCACAATATATGTTCCGTGTACTTGACCTACAACTTCCATATACGGTACACGTGGCGCTTCAGATACTTGTTCTTCTTCAATTGGCGCTTGATATGGTGTATCAACATATTCTACTGTATCTTGAACTTCATAAGTTTCTTCATTATTTTCAATATGCTCGGGTTCATCATGCTGAACATCTATATCTCTATTATCTTCTTGTTTGATAGTATCTTCTTGTATAACCGAATGATGTTCTGTCTTATCTTTAAATTGCCAAGAAGGTGAAGGTTCTCTGCTAGTAGCGTCATTTGTTTTTTCAATTTCTTCAACACTTTCACTTTTATGAGAAACTTGCTGCTGTTGAGTTATATTTTGATTTCTTTTAGCTTCAAAATCTATTTTTTGTTGTTCAAAAATTTCTTTTTGTGATTTTTCAGGTTTTTGCTTTTCTAAAGATGTGTCTGGAATTAATGACATACCTCTAAATGCTTCTTTAATTTTTTGATTAATCAAATCATAAAGTAGTTGTTCTTTAGAAAGCCTTACTTCTAGTTTAGTCGGATGTACGTTAACATCTACTAAAATCGGATCCATTTCAATATTTAAATAAACGATTGGATATCTACCGATTGGTAAGAGTGTATGATAACCTTCTATAATTGCTTTGTTAAGTACAAAGTTCTTAATATATCGCCCGTTGATAAATATAGAAATATAATGACGATTACTTCTCGTGTGCTCAGGTTTACAAATAAATCCGTTTACGACGTAATCATCTGTTTCGCCATTTATTGGTACAAGGTCTTTCGCAATTTTCATACCATAAATTTCAGCCATTACTTCATTTGTTCTTCCTGAGCCATTCGTTGAAATAACTGTTTTGTCATCTGATACAAGATTAAATGCGATATTCGGATGGCTCATCGCCATTCTATTGACTATATCCGTAATTTTGCCCAGTTCTGTATACAAACTTTTAACATATTTTAATCTTGCTGGCGTATTATAGAATAAATCTTCAACAAGAATATCTGTACCTTTTTTAGCTTTAGCAGGTTGTTTTTTCGTGATTTCACCATTTTCAACGCGTACTTCATGTCCAAGCATACCATCCGTACAAGTCTTCATCGTTACTCTACTCACTGATGAAATACTTGCCAAAGCTTCGCCTCTAAAACCAAGTGTACGAATATGAAACAAATCATAATCGTTATTGATTTTACTTGTCGCATGTCTACCAAATGCTTTGGCTATATCGTCTTCTTCAATGCCTGTTCCATTATCTACGACTCTAATAGATTGAATACCTGATTCTTTAATCGTAATATCAATTTGAGTAGCTTGAGCATCAATTGCATTTTCCAACAATTCTTTTACAACAGAAGCTGGTCTTTCAACCACTTCACCTGCAGCTATTTTGTTGGCTAAAGATAATTCGAGCTCTTTAATTTTTCCCAATGCACTCACACTTTCTATTTAAGTTGTTTTTGTAATTCATGCAGTTTTGATAATGCTTCAATAGGTGTTATGTTCATTAAATCAATTGATTTAAGTTTCTTTTCAATTTCAGATTGCCCTTGTTCTTCAAATAATTGGAATGACGGTTGTTCATACTTATCTGCTTCTTTCTCTACTTTTGTATGAGATTCAAGTTCTTGTAAAATAGTATGTGCTCTTTCAATAATTTCATCAGGTAAATCCGTTAATTTCGCTACATGAATACCATAACTTTGATCAACCGCACCTTCTTTTACTTTATGCAAGAAAATCAATTCTCCTTGATATTCTTGTGCAGCTACGTGAATATTTTTAAGTCCAGATAACGTTTCATCTAAATGTGTTAACTCATGATAATGTGTGGAGAATAATGTTTTTGCTTTTGTATGATGATGTACATATTCAATCATAGACTGTGCAAGCGCTAGACCATCAAATGTAGATGTTCCTCTTCCGATTTCATCAAATATAATTAAGCTATCTTCAGTTGCTCCTACCATAGCTTTTTCAGCTTCTAACATTTCGACCATAAATGTACTTTTGCCTGATACTAAATCATCTGCTGCACCAATTCTTGTAAAAATTTGATCAAATATTGGCAATTGCGCATAATCTGCAGGCACATATGCTCCCATTTGAGCCATAATACTAATAATAGCTATTTGACGCATATACGTACTCTTACCAGACATATTTGGTCCTGTTATTAAATAGATAAAACCTTCTTTATCTAAATAACAGTCATTTGGAACATAGTCATTATGATCCATTACGCGTTCAACAACCGGATGTCGCGATGATTTAAGTGATAACGTTTTATCTTTACTAAAGATTGGACGAGTATAATGATATTTTTGCGCAATTTCAGCAAAGCTTTGTAAACAGTCTATTTCTGATAGTAATTTAGCTTGTGCTTGTAACTTTTCAGTATAAGCTTTCACTTCTTGTCTTAAATCAAGGAATAGTTGATATTCTAGTTCGATTGCTTTATCTTCTGCACCTAAAATGATAGATTCTTTTTCTTTTAATTCTTCAGTAATAAATCGTTCAGCATTTGATAATGTTTGCTTACGTTGATATCCTAGAGCATCTGTATCAATATGATTTAAATTTGCTTTTGTAATTTCAATATAGTACCCAAAAACTTTGTTAAAACTTACTTTTAATGATTTTACACCCGTTCGTTCACGTTCTTTTAATTGTAATTCTGCTATCCATTGCTTACCGTTTGTTGAAGCTTCTTTATATTGATCTAGTGTTTCATTAAAGCCTTTTTTAAATATGCCACCTTCTTTAACAGAAATAGGTGGATCTTCTACTAAACTTTCATCTAATAATCGTTCTAAATCATTTAATGGTTCAAGATCTTTAAATCGGTCTATAGACTTTGAGTCTAATCTTTCAATAATTTCTTTAACATATGGAATTTGCTTTATTGAATAATTCAACTGTACTAAATCTTTAGCATTCACATTGCCATAGCTAACTCTTCCGACTAATCTTTCAATATCATATACCATATTCAAATAACTTCTAAGTTCATCACGTTCAATAAAACCATTCACTAATTGTTCAACAGCATCTAATCTTTGTTCGATATCTCTTTGGTTGATAAGCGGTCGATCTATCCATTGCTTTAATCTTCTTGCGCCCATAGGTGTTTTCGTATCATCCATCAACCATAATAATGTACCTTTTTTAGATTTAAGTCTGATACTTTCTGTTAATTCAAGATTTCGTTTCGCGTAAAAGTCCATTTTCATATAATCTAAAGCTCTATATACGACAACTTCTTCTAAATGTGGCATATCGCGTTTACCATTATCATGAATATAATTTAATAAATAATTTAATGATCTTTTTTGAGCGTGAGATGTGCCCGTGACAACTTCATAATCTCGTTCTTCATAGCTATCAATAACTGTGATTGTTTCAGTTATAAGCTGAATTTGTTTATATAAATTATCTGGTAACACTTTATTAACAATAATCTCATTAGGGTGAATCGTTGTAATTTCATTAATTAAAGTTGTTTCATCAACAAATGATGTTACTTTTAATTCACCTGTTGTGACATCACAGTAACTTAAATGAAACTCTCCGTCTTCTTTTATAAATCCTAATATATAATTATTTGTTTTTTCGTCCATACCCTTTTGATCCATGACCGTACCTGGCGTTATGACTTGCACAACTTCTCTACGAACCATTCCTTTAGTTTGTGTCGGATCTTCCATTTGTTCACAAATCGCGACTTTATAACCTTTTGAAATAAGTTTTTCAATATATCCAGAAGCAGAATGATATGGTACCCCGCACATTGGAATTGGATCTTTCTTAGCATCTCTTCTTGTTAGTGTTATTTCCAAAACTCTCGATGCTTCAATTGCATCATCGTAGAACATTTCATAAAAATCACCTAATCTGAAAAATAATAATGTATCTTGATATTGAGATTTTATCTTTAAATATTGAGCCATCATCGGCGTTGGTTTAGACATCTTTATTCACGTTCCTTTTTTTAACTTTCGATTTATCTATTTTATCAAAATTTCTACTATTAAACGAGTATGTTTATTTATTAAAAAAAGAGCGTAATAAAGCAATTTATGCTTCACGCCCTTTAATTCATGATATAACTTTAAGTATCATTTTTTAATTTCTTTAATATACCTCTTTTTTCAAAAGCTTTTAATAATATATAACTTGCGATAGCGCCTATTAGACTACTAAAGAAAAATGATAAAAATAATGGCCAAAATGCAATTTTCCCTAATCCTAGTAACCAACCTATCGGAATACAAACGAAGCTACCTATCACACCTGTACCTATAACTTCTCCTAAAGATGCAATCGATAATTGTTTGCGATATTTATAAAGTAAACTTGCTAATAATACGCCTATCATACTGCCTGGAAAAGCAAAAATCGTGCCTAAACCTAGTAAGATTCTAATAAACGAAGATAACAAAGCTTGCGCTAAGCCATACCATGGTCCAAGAAATACGGCTGATATAACATTAATGAAATGTTGCATTGGCAATGCTTTTATTGGACCTATTGGTATCGTGATAAATGTACTAAAGACAACATTTATTGTTGTTAATATTGCGGTTAAAGTCATTAATTTAGTCTTCTTCATTATATTTCCTCCAAATAAAAAATCATTAGTCTACGTATTGGCAGACTAATGATTATGAGCATATATAATCTTTAGTTGCACAATCTCTACGCCAGTATTACCTGGATCAAATCTACACGTATATTCTCAGCCTTGTTAGGCACCGTGTGTGCAATATGTTAAATCTTAATTTGAACAGCTACTTGTGTTTGGTGCATTTCTAACGGCTGCACCAGTTTCACCAGTAAGTTGATTACCACCTGTTGATTCAATAATTTCATTTGTAACTGTGTGGCTAATTGAATGAGATACCATTTGTAAAAGTTCATTTACTTCAACTTGTGCTTCTTTAAATTCACTTACAATTGGCATTTCATCTAATTCTTTTTCAATATTTTTAATTTTTTCTTCAACCATAGCTAAAGCTTTATCTTTACCATAGTTTTGGAAATTAACTGCTTGTTTTTGTAAAGATTTCAAACTCGCCATTTTTTCTCTGACTGTTTGATTCTCATGGATTTGCGCTTCTGCACGTTTAAAGAAATCTACTTCTTCTGTTTCTGACATCATTTTCCCTAGTTTACGTGCTTGTTCTAAAATATCATCTTTTGTATACATTTAATGTACCACCTTTTCTTTAGATACAACATCTATAAATTCACCATTTAATGAATATTGTTTTGCTTCAGTAATTTTTACTTTTACGATTTTGCCAATTACATCTTTTGGTGCTTTAAAATTAACTAATTTATTCTTTTCAGTATAGCCTGCTAATACCGCTTCATCTCTCTTACTTGAACCTTCACATAAAACAAATACTTCTTGTCCTTCATATGGTTTCAATGATTCTGCTGCATATTCGCCAACTACTTTATTTAATCTTTGAAGTCTTTCTTTTTTCTCTTTATCAGGCACATTATCTTTCATCTTAGCTGCTGGTGTACCTTCTCTCGGAGAATATACATACGTGTAAGCATGTTCAAAACCAACTTCATGATACAACTTTATTGTTTCTAAAAATTGTTCTTCTGTTTCATTAGGATAGCCAACAATGATATCCGTTGTCAATGCTACATCAGGAATTGCTGCTTTTATTTTATGAACTAATTCTAAATAGCTTTCACGTGTATATTTTCTACCCATAATTTTTAACACTTGGTTATTTCCAGACTGTACTGGTAAATGTATATGAGGTACGATATTACCGCCATTAGCAATCACTTCAATTAAACGATCATCAAAGTCCCAAGGGTGACTTGTCGTAAAACGTACACGCGGTATATCGATTTTAGTGATGTCATTTAACAAATCACCTAATCCATAATTTAAACCTTCAATATCTTTCCCGTATGCATTTACATTTTGACCTAATAAACATATTTCTTGGTAGCCTTGTCTTGCTAAGTCTCTTACTTCAGCAATAATTTCTTCAGGCATACGACTTCTCTCTTTACCACGAGTGAACGGTACAATACAATACGTACAGAATTTGTCACAACCGTACATAATATTTACCCATGCTTTTATTCTACCATTTCTTACTTTAGGTAAATTTTCGATGACGTCGCCTTCTTTAGACCATACTTCAACGACCATCGCTTTAGACATATATGCTTCTTCTAAAATTTCAGGCAATCTATGGATGTTGTGTGTACCGAAAATCATATCAACATTCTGGTATGATTTAAGAATTTTATTAACGACAGATTCTTCTTGTGACATACATCCACATACACCAATTAAACAATCTGGTCGCTCTTGTTTAAGATGCTTTAAATTCCCAATTTCACTGAACACTTTATTTTCAGCATTTTCTCTTATCGCACACGTATTAAGTAATATCACATCAGCATCATCTACTGAATTCGTCGGTCCAAAACCTAACGCCTGTAAAATACCAGCCATTACTTCTGTATCATGTTCATTCATTTGGCAACCATATGTTCTAATATAGAATTTACGACCTTTCCCCATACCTCTAAGTCGTTCGTCTATTTTAAAATCATCATGATATTCAACTTGTGATTTCCCTCTTTGTTTAGCGTCCTTTAAATTTGGAGGTTGATAAACATGTTCGAAGTACTTGCTATAATCCTTCTCTAAATTAGGTTCTGTCTTCGCTTTGGCCCCATGTTTTCTTTGCTCTTCATTCAATTTCAAAACCCTTTCTGCCCATATATTTATACCTATATATTATATTAGAGTTCAACATAAAGTGCAAAAATGTTCCGACATTTTTGCACTTTCATTTCATGTATCAAATATTTAATTTTAAAGATGCTTAATCCAAAATCTTCTCGTATTTTCATGTTCATCTGATTGATACGGTTCATCTTCAACACCATTATTATTTATAATGACTTTCGCACTTGCATCATTTGATTCATCACAAGTTACAAGAACAGAATGAACACCTTCATTATTTAAATTCTTAACTGCATAATTCAACAACTTTGTCGCATAGCCTTTACCACGTTCGCTTTTTCTAACACCGTATCCGACATGTCCACCTTTTTTATATAAATAGTCGTTTAATGCATACCTAATATTTACAGCGCCAACAATTTTGTCATCATCAATAAGTACATACGTTTTTGCTTTTACAAAGTCTTTATCAACAGGGGCTATTGCTTCTTCTAACATGATTAACATCTTATCAAATCCACCGTGTTGACGAACATCTGTCGCCCATGGAACTACCGGTTCTTCATTTTCATACCATTCATTCATATATTCTGTGAATAACGATTCAATACCTTTATCTATTTCTCTGAATTCCATAAACGCATCCCCTTTTAGTTTAATTCTTTTATTTGCTCATCATCATTTGTATTTAACATATGATAATAAATACCTTTTTGTTCGATCAATGCATCTTGTGAGCCAGATTCAATCAATTCACCGTGAGATAATACAAAGACTAAGTCTGCTTTTTTAACTGTATTTAAACGGTGCGCAATAATAACACTCGTTCTACCTTGCATTAATGTATCTAACGCTTCTTGAATTTTAATTTCAGTTACAGTATCGATACTACTTGTTGCTTCATCCAATAAAAGTATTTTAGGATCTTGAAGTAAACATCTTGCGATTGAAATAAGTTGTTTTTCGCCTTGAGATAACGAACCAGATTCACCTTTTAATACTGTATCATAACCATTTTCTAAAGCTTCTATAAAGTCATGTGCATTTGCTTTTTTGGCAGCTTCTACAACTTCTTCATATGTAGCATTTGGCGTTCCATACATAATATTGTCTTTAATCGTTCCATCAAATAAATAGGAATCTTGTAACACGACACCTATAGAACTTCTCAAAGATTCACGCGTTATTTTATTAATCGGAATGCCATCAATTAGAATTCTTCCTTTATTCACTTCATAATAATGTAGAATAAGTTGCACGATTGTCGTCTTACCTGCACCAGTTGCGCCTACTAATGCAACAGATTCACCGTTATTAATTTTAAAAGATAAATCTTTTATAGTCGGTACTTTTTGGTTAGGATCATATTTGAATTCAACATGTTCGAATTCAATTTCTCCATTAATATTTTGATAATCTTGTGCCTCTTTATCATCTTTCTCACTCGGCTCATCCATTATATCAAACACTCGTTCAGCACCTGCTATTGCAGATAATACTGTATTAAATTGGTTTGCTAAATCAGATAATGGTCTTGTAAACTGTCTCGCATATTCAGCGAAAATCACGATTACCCCAACTGTAACACCAGCAGTTTGATTAAGTGCTAATATACCACCAATACCAGCTACAATGGCAAAGCTTAAATTATTTAAATAGTTCATCACTTTTGGTATTAAACCACCAAATGTGATTGACCAAAAACTATATTCTCTCACGTCTTTCGCTTTTTCATTAAATGTATCTATAACATACTTTTCTTGAGAAAAAGCTTTAACGACTGTTTGTCCATTTACAATTTCCTCGATATATCCATTCATAATTCCATACTGTTTTTGGCGTAAAGCATATAACACACTTGTTCGTGCTGTAATCCATCTTAAACTTATAAACATGATTGGAATAATAATGACCGTCAATAGTGTAAGTAAAGGACTTAAATAAAGCATAATTGAAAGTGTACCAATGAGTGTCACGACACTAGAAGTAAACTGTATAAATGATGAATTTAATACTTGTGATACATTTTCAATATCATTTTGCATTCGACTCATCAGTTCACCGTGTTGCTTTTGATCATAATAAGCGACAGGTAAAGTTTGAAAATGTTTAAAGAGTTGATTTCTTAATAAATATACCGTGCGCTGGGCAATACTGACCATCATAAATGACCCTATATATGATGTAACCGACAACATGACATATACAATAGCAAGCAATACGATATATTGCGGCAGCCCATTTAATTCTTTCGGTATAATTTTCGTATCAATGATATGTCCGATTAAAAACGGTCCAACTAAACTTAATATGGATGAACATATAATCATTAGAATCACGATAATTAATTGAATTCGTTTTTCGTCTATTAATTTCCATATATTTAATAATGTACCTTTCGTATCTCTAGCTCTTTTTTTCTTCTTAGTTGGATTTTGAGTACGATTTTCATCTTTGAATACTGATTTATGACCATAAGGATTTCTTAGACTCATGATGAACTCACCGCGCTTTCTTGACTACTTGCAATTTCTTTATACAATGGTGAAGTTTCTAATAGTGATTCATGTGTCCCAATCGCTTCAATACGTCCATCGACTAGTAACATGATTCGATCAGCTGTTTGAGCAGTTGAAATTTTTTGCGTCACAATTAATTTCGTCGTTTCTTCATCTTCCAATGCATCCCATAAAGCAGATTCTGTCTTAATATCTAATGCTGATGTTGAATCATCTAAAATTAATAAACCTGGTTTCCTTACGAGTGCTCTAGCAATAGATAGTCTTTGCTTTTGACCACCTGATAACGTCACACCTTGTTGACCAATCATCGTATCATATTGATTATCGAAACGTTCGATAGATTGGTGTATTTGCGCTTTTTCTGAAGATAATTCTAACATTTCACTTTCGGCTGATGGGTCTCCAAATTGCAGATTCTCATAAATTGTTCCCGAGAATAACAATGCTTTTTGAGGTACATATCCAATTGCATCTCTTAAAGATTCAATTTCCCAATCGTTTACGTTTTTATTGTTAAGCAATATTTCTCCAGATGTCGCTTTATACATTTTAGGTATCAAACTGAGTAACGTTGATTTACCAGAACCTGTAGATCCCATAATGGCAAAAGTTTCTCTCGGTTTCACTTCAAATGATATATGTTCTAAAACAGGTTTATGACTATTTGGATACGTGAAAGAAACATCTTTAAATTGAATTGGATATGCATAATTTGAACTATGTTCAATTTCATTATTAAACACTTTTTCATCAGATGGTGTAATTAATACTTCTTCAATTCGTTCACTTGATGCTTTCATTCTGCTGAGTGTCATGATTAAGAAAGCAAGCATTCCAAATCCACCTTGCATTCTCATACCATAATTTAATATCGCAACTAATTTACCGACTTCTAAAGTAGAATGATCGACCATATCTGAACCAAACCATACAACAGCTAATATACTGCCATTTATAATCAATAATAATGATGGATTGATAAATTCCATGAGACGTAATGCGTATGTATAATTGCTTCTAATATCTGTTATTTTTTCATTAAATTGATTGATTTCTTGTTTGCTCGTTTGGCTCGCTTTGATTAATCTAACGGCTTCTAAATTCTGTTGGAAAAATCTATTCATTTCATCAA
This sequence comes from Mammaliicoccus sp. J-M41, assembly GCF_022385935.1. Classification (NCBI taxonomy): domain Bacteria; kingdom Bacillati; phylum Bacillota; class Bacilli; order Caryophanales; family Staphylococcaceae; genus Mammaliicoccus; species Mammaliicoccus sp. J-M41. The sequence continues at coordinate 23,470 of NZ_JAJNIR010000025.1, forward strand.
ATTTTCTTTGAATTTTTGTGAATAATTTAGATCCTTTTCGAGCAATTACAAATATAATAATGAAAATAATCGGAGATCCTATTACTAAATAAATTGCTAATTTCGGTTCGACTGCAAAACTTAATATAATACTCCCAATAATCATTAAAGGCGCTCGTAACATAATTCTAATAGACATATATACTGCTTGGTCACAATTGGTTACATCACTTGTTAACCTCGTAATTAAACTTGAAGTCTTAAACCTTTCTAATGTTGCTAAAGAAAAAGACTGGATTTTCTTAAATTGTTCAGTTCTTAAATCATAAGCAAATGCTTGAGATACATGCCCCGCAACAAAACTATTCCATATCCCGGATAATAGGGCTACTAATCCTGTTACAAGCATAATCACTAAATATAAATATACGTGGTTCAAATCATTCTTTAAAATGCCGTTATCAATAATTTCTGATATAAAAATGGGCTGAATAAGTTCAACCGCTAATTCTACTAACATTAATATTAAACCGATTATAAACAACCATTTATACGGTCTAATAAATTTAAGTACCGTTTTCAATTTACATATCCCCTTTAATATATTTTCCTATAACATTCTCCTTTTCTTCTAACTCATTATTTTAAAATTATGATTTATACTTATCCGTTAATGTATCCATTGTTATACCTTCAGGCACATGATAGAACTTAATCTGAGAAATTATGCTGTCACATTCAAGTTCAACCATACGTTCATTTATTTGTTCAATAAGAATAAGACATGCATTTAAATCTCCTTCTATCGTTGTTTCTAAAGGATGTACTTCATATTTAAGACCCGATTGATCGATGATACTGATTGCCTCATCAACTAGTGGAATAACACCTGTTTGTTGATGTTCTGGAATAATTTGAATACTCATTAATGTATTTGTCATTTCGAATCCCCCTTTTCTATGTATAAAAGCTCATAGATAAATCTATGAGCTTAAAGTGGTATTATTATATAATTATTTAAACTGAGAAACAAGTTCATCAAATTGATTTTGTTCTAGTTTAAGTGACTTTTTAACAAGTGGTTGTTCATCAAACTGTTCAATTTGTGATTCATATGATGGAGTATCTTTATCTTGATAAATAATACCTGTAATCATAGATTCAGTATCTAATACAGTTTGCATTGCTTGAGATTTATTCGTATTATCATAACCTTCAATATCTGCAAGTTTTGTTAAATTTTCTTTAAACCAGTCGTACGTATTAATTTTATTATACGTTACACATGGTGAAAATACATTTACAAATGAAAATCCTTTATGATTAATCGCTTCTTCAATAATACTTGTTAATTCTTTAATATCACTAGAGAAACTTTGAGCAACAAATGTTGCACCAGATGATATCGCCAATTCTAAAGGTGCAATATTTTGTTCGATGTTACCTTTTGGAGTTGATTTCGTTACAAATCCTTTAGCAGAACTTGGTGATGTTTGTCCTTTTGTTAAACCATAAATTTGGTTATCCATAACGATATAAGTCATATCCATGTTTCTTCTTAATGCATGAACAGTATGCCCCATACCAATCGCAAATCCATCACCGTCACCACCTGAAGCGATAACTGTTAAATCTTTATTTGCCATTTTAACACCTTGTGCTAATGGTAAAGAACGGCCATGTATAGAATGAACGCCGTATGAATTTACATAACCACTTAAACGTCCTGAACATCCAATCCCTGTAATAATGGCAACTTCTTCTGGCTCTAGTCCAACATTAGCTGCAGCTTTTTGAATCGCAGCTTGTACTGAGAAATCTCCACAACCTGGACACCAGTTTGGTTTAACATTATTTCTAAAATCTTTAAATGTTGCCAATTAAATCAACTCCTTCATATTACTTACGATTTCTAAAGCTTTATCTTCTATTTCATGTGGTAAGAACGGCGTACCGTCATATTTAGTTTGGTTAATAATTTTATTTTGATGATTAATGTTCATCTTAATAATATTAGATAATTGTCCTTGATAGTTATGCTCAGCTACAACAACTTTTTTAGCTTTATTAAATGCTTCTTGCACAACATCTGTAGGGAACGGATGAAGTTGTCTTATTTGAATATGATTGACTTTCACATTTTGTTGATCCAATCTTGAAATAGCTTCTTCGATTGCACCAGCTGTTGAGATAAAGCCAACATATAATATATCCGCTTCTTCATATTTTTCATTAGATTCTACTGGCTCATCTATCAATAATTGAGCTGTCTTGCGCATACGTTTATCCATTTGTTTTTGTCTGTTTTCAGCACTTTCAGAAGGTTTTCCTTCTTCATCATGTTCAACACCTGTAACGTGATGGATACCACCTTTTGTACCTGGTAAGATACGTGGTGAAATACCTGAATCTGTTAAAGCATAACGTTTAAAGTACGCTTTATCTTCTTGTTTTTCTAAATCACCTTCAACTAATGCACCTCTACGAATTTCAACTTTGCTGTAATCTAATGATTCTACAGTTTGTTTACCTAATGATAATTGTAAATCTGATAATAAAATAACTGGACATTGATATTCTTCAGCTAAGTTAAACGCTTCTACAGTTAAGTAGAACGCATCACTTGCACTAGTTGGTGCTAATACGATTTTAGGAATGTCACCGTGTGTACCATAAATCATTTGCATTAAATCTGATTGTTCTTGTTTCGTTGGCAAACCAGTAGAAGGACCTCCACGTTGCGTATTGACAATCACAAGTGGTGTTTCAGTCATACCTGATAAACCTATTGATTCCATCATTAATGATAAACCTGGACCTGCTGAAGATGTGAATGAACGTACACCTGCATAGTTTGAACCTATTGCCATTGTACATGCTGCAATTTCATCTTCTGTTTGAATAACCGTTCCACCTAAAGCTGGTAAACGATCTATCATATACTCCATAATTTCTGATGCTGGTGTGATTGGATATGCTGCCATAAATCTAACACCTGCTGCAACAGCACCTAAACCAATTGCATCATTCCCTATCATAAATAAATGACCTTCTGAATCAGTTGGTTCTAATGTATGTTCACTTTGTAAATCGTCCATTTGTTCAGACATTAAGCGATATCCTTCATTTAAAGCTTGAATGTTTAAATCTACAACACTCTCGCCTTTTTTACCGAATAGATCTTTTATTAATGATTCGAATACTTTCGTATCTAAATCCATTACAGCACAAGTTGCACCAACTGCGACCATATTTTTCATAAGTGCAGTGCCCAATTCTTTTGCTACACCTGTGAATGGTAAACTAACCAATTGTGCTTTACTATCTTCTGGATTTTGTGGTTTCGCTTTTTCATCTGCAATAATAATGCTGCCTTCAAGCATTTCATGATAGTTAACTTCTATCGTCTCTTGATCAAATGCAATTAATATATCTAAATCGTCACTAATAGCTCTTACTGGTTTTGACGATACTCTAATTTTATTATTTGTATGCCCACCTTTAATTCTACTTGAAAAATGGCGATATCCGTATAAATAATATCCTTGACGGTTCATAGCAGTTGCAAAAATTTCACCTGTTGATTCAATTCCTTCGCCTTGCTGTCCGCCCACTTTCCATGAAATTTGTGATTTCATTTTATGGCCTCCCCATGTAATATCTCATGTTATATCATAACAAAAAAACCCTTTTAATCCTATGAAATTAAAGGGTTTTAATAAAAATCAGTCTAATGGACGATACTATTCAAATGGATGATCGTCATTAATTAATATACGTTGTATTTTTTTAGCTTTACCTGCACTATCAAGGTCAATAATAACACCTGACAATACTTTTCTACCTACATCTGGTAAATTATGACGTTGCGGTAAACTTGTTATAAATCTTTCTATAACTTCAGCTTTATTAATACCTAATATCCCGTCATAATAACCTGTCATACCTACGTCAGTAATATAAGCAGTACCTTCATTTAACACGCGCTCATCAGATGTTTGAATATGCGTATGTGTACCAACCATGGCACTTACTCTACCATTCAAATACCAACCCATTGCGTTTTTCTCTGAAGTTGTTTCAGCATGAAAATCTACAAATATATACGGCGTTATTTTTGAAGCTTGTTCTATAAGTTCATCTGCTTTTTTAAATGGGCAGTCTATTGCTGGCATAAATGAACGTCCTTGTAAATTAATGATTGCGATATCTTTATCATTAACTCTAATAATTCTCATGCCAAGACCTGGCGCTTCTTCAGGGAAATTCGCTGGACGAACCATTCTATTTGCTTGTCCAATAAAGTCATATATTTCTCTTTGACCATAAGTATGATTACCCATCGTTAAAAAGTCGGCACCCATTCTTAAAATATCTTTATAAATTTTCTCTGTTAAACCTTTACCATGTGCAGCGTTCTCTGCATTCACAATCGTAAACGTTGGTTTGTAACTTGCTTTAATTTTTGGTAAATATGTTTCTAACTGTTCTCTTCCTAGTTTGCCTACAATATCACCTATAAATAAAATTCTCAATATTGACATCCTCTCTATTCACTCTATATTCTAATTCAAAATAAAAAATTTTAAAAGAGATGATTATTAATTTTTTATTAGGGTATACATAATACGAGCGTTATTCAAACACATTTGTTTAGTAACGTTACAAAATCTAATAGGAGTGTTTATTTAAACATGGGAATTGAAATCCAACCAGAAAAATTTGCAGAATTAGTGGTTAGAGCAAATCCATCCGTAGAAGAAAATGCAGAAGATATCGCGAAAGACAGTTTAGAACTATACGTTACAGCATTCAAACTCGCTGAAAAATATGGTAGTTGTGGCGTAAATTCACAAGAAACGTCCAACGTTTTAAAAGAAGCATTAGATTTAGAACTGAACTTAACACGTTAAATTTATTATAAAATACTAATATCAAAAACCATCGCTATAGACTATAGCGATGGTTTTTGGTTTGTAATAATAAAAATGTTTGAATAGACGTGAGTTAAAAGATGAATAAACTCACGAGTTCTCCAATCTTGTGGGTTAATGTCCTCATTAACTCACGACTTTCCCAATCTTGTGTGTTAATGCCTTCGTTAACTCACGAGTTCTAAGATAACTATTTAAAATCAACACTTTGTACAATACTTACTTAAATATATAATTCACGATATTTTCAGTGGTACCTATTTTATCATCTTGTAATAATTGGTCTGTTATATTTTGATAATCTGGTTGCTTGTTTTCTAGTAATTGTCTAGCCAGTATGCGTTCATCATTACTTGCAATTTCTATTGTGACAAGTTCGAATATATCAAAGTAAAAGCCTGTTTGTTCTGAGTAAACTTCTGTATCTTCTTGCAATAAGAAAATGGGTTTATTTAAATGTGCATAATCAAATATCGTAGAAGAATAATCTGTAATCATGGCATCTGAAATTAAATATAGTTCTTGAATGTCTACAAGTTCATTATAAAAACAATGAATTCGATCGCTTAATTCACTATAGGTTACTCTCAAATGTGATTCGTTAGGATGCAATTTAACAATAATTTCATATTCTTCAGGTAATTGTTCTAATAAGATATTTAAATTGATTTTTGATAATAATGCTCTTTTTTCTTTTCTCCATGTTGGGCAGAACAAAATATATTTTTTATCATTACTTTTAGTAAAGAAATATTTCGTAAGCACGCGTTCTTTCTCTGTTTCGTCATGCTTCATTAAATATTCATTTCTCGGTGCACCGAGTTGAAGGATTTGCAAGTCCTGCTCTGGTTGAATATTAAATGATGACTCTAGTAACATTGTGTTTACTGCTGAAGAAGTTAATAAGTAATCCCACTTCTTCATTCTTGGTTTAAATGCTGCAACTTGAGCGTTTCTTTCAGCTTTATCTTCTAAATCATTCAACATTCTTTTAAGCGGAAAGCCATGCCATGTTTGTACAAATATTTGATCTTTATGTTTAAACACTCTATCTAAAGTATTGCCATTCACCACGACATATTTGCATGACCTAAATGTTTGATTATAGATGGCACTACCAAACCTTATAGGTATTAAATTATGATTTCTAATTTCCATATCTACCAACGCATTTCTAGAACTTACATATACTTCTTTATCAGGAAAATGTTCTTTAATATATAATGCGATATATTTCGGATCTCCACTAAAGTTATTCCCATGAAATGACTCAATGAACACTTTGTTTTCTGACGGTGTAATAGCATCGTATTGCTGTTTAAGCTTATCCATTTTTCTTTTTTCGTATTTCTTTTTAGCAAAATTAAAAACTTTCTCATTATTTAACACTGTTCTAATAACTGGTTTAGTCTTATATTGTTCATACAAATCTCTACCATATTCAAGCTTTGATTTTTTACGGGCTTTTTGTGTAACTTGTGACTTACTTCCTGATCCTACTTTTAAACCATCCATACATGCTTTAGATGCTTCAATAAAATCAGAAGCATAGTCTCTATCAATAAATGTTGCATTCAATAAAGCTACATCTTCAGCTCGTTCTTCCTTTGTATATTTGTTATCAATAAACTCAATTAAACGCTCACTATCTTCTTGAATATCTTTATCCAAAAATTGAACGGCATGATACGGTTCATATATACGTTTAAGCACACCATCTTCGCCAGCATAAATAAATGCTTTATTACCTTCTGCTATAGATTCTAATATAGAATAACCTAGTGTTTCATATGGAGAAGATGATATATAAATATAGTTTTTAGGTTCACGTTCATTCATATGAACATGTTCCTCTAGTTGATAATAATGAATTAAATTTTTATATAATATTTCGGATGGTCCATACCCCTTGATATATAAATGTATATCATCATACCCTTTAACATTAATGATACGATTCATCATTTTTATTACATATGAAATATCCTTTATATTATCTTCAAACCTCGCTTTAATTAATAAATTTCTTCGTGTCACACTAGGTTCTTCATTCACAATAATATGTGACGCATCAACATATTGATTAAAGACATTCTCTTTTCCATAACGTTCGATGAAATCATGCTTAATATCAATAGAGCTCACTCTATATGCATCAATCGCATCAAAAGCTAAATCTTGATTATCATCAATATATGCTAATGGCCCATGTATCTCCCCTACGACCATTGCATTTGGATTGATGGATTTTATTTCTCTTGCTAAATAAAAGAAGGTTTCTCTCGTTAGTATAACGAGATCTGCATTTACAAAATCTTCACTTGTTTTAAATTCTTCGAAACTTAAATGCTTATCAAATAATTGTTCATTAATCATTGTATTAAATTTCGCTGTCTTATCAAAAGTTTTAAAATTATAATAAACAACTTCATGATTAGCTTTAATAAACGATTTAATTAAATTGATATTACTTCTTGATGTTCCACCTTTAGCAAAAAGATTGAACCCTAAAATTTTAATTTTCATTCAATCTCGCCCCTTTGTAATTGTTTTTATCTTATAATTAAATTTTCATTCATACTAACACTCCTTATATACTTATTCCACAATTTCTAATTATTTTACACAGAATTATTTGTTAGAAATAATTATTTTTATTGAATATAAAAATAGAAGACAATCTAATATAAGATTATCTTCTATATTACAATATTAAATTCAATCACTTTTTCTCATCAATCACTTACTAATATATCTTTTTTAAATTGTATAGCTTGAATAACACCATTTGAAATTTCTTCATGATTCAACCAACGTTTAGTTCCATCTTCATTTACTCGATGACCCAATTTTACCGTGAATACATTAAAGCCTTTATTCTTAAGCCTATTAATAAACTCAGCATCATCAAATTTATTTGTACCGACGACGTGAACATAAATTGGTTCAGCATGCTTATCTATACTTATATTTTTCTCAATGAACTTCAGATGATTGAAATAACCATTACTATGTACCCAACTCACCATCATATTGACATCTCGTATATGTTCATCACCTAACACAATATCATTTTCATAATCATATTGTTTAAAATGTATATTTTTTGAATGAAGTAAGTCCTCTGAGTATTTATTTTGATTTCTAGAAAGTAGCCAAATATCATCATCAAAATGTTCTTTAATCCATTTCGTTGCATCCATCAACATACCAGATCCACCAGCAATAACAATTGTCACTTTATTCACCTACTTTAATTTTAAAAATTTTTCTTAAGTATGCTTAATATAACACAAGCTTTCAATAGATTTTCATTTATTCAGTCAAATTTATCTCTCACATTTCACTTTACAAACACGAACACTTGTTCGTATAATAAAAGAAAAGATTCTACGGGAGGTGTTTGTGATGAATAAGTATATTAACTTAATGATTCATAAATTTGAAACTTACATTTACATGTTAGATAGCGTTGAACCAACTAATGATACGGCGATATTTTTAAATGGTGAAGTTATTTATAAAGAAATAGACAAAGTTGAACGTTACCTTCAATCATTTGATTATCGTACTGAGAAGTTCATTTTATTTACGGGATATTTAAAGATTTTACGCGTCATTTATCGTGATGTTTATACATCTTCAACACAACGAAATACGATGATAGTTTCTTTGAATAACGCGATCCATTGCTTAAATAAAATGAATAAGGAGCTTGTATATGAAAATCATTAATCCTGACTTACCAGAACCTTATAAATATGAGACAGATTATCGCAAAATTCCTAATCATTATCTACAACGTAATATTCCTAAAGGAAGAGGCATGATTAAATGGGCACCATTTGCAACAATGCCTCAACAATATGAAATGATTAAACAATTTATAGCCGATCAAACAAAAGTAGAGAAACCTATATTAGAAGAAACTGCATTAAATGATTTGAATAACGTATTAGCAGAGAAAATATTTTATAATCCACAAGCACTTATTAAATATTGGGAAGATGGTTATTTTAAAGAAATAGCATGTGAAATTCATAAATTTGATAGTGAACATAAAAAATTAGAAGTCATTGCAGAGGATAAGAAAGTAAGGTTGAACATGGATTGTATTGTAAGTATTGAATAGTTTAAAACCATTCTCTTCGGTTATGCTATGATATGTAAATGGGGGTGGCATCATTTATGATAAAGATTGAACGTATTACTAAAAATAATGAGCATGCACTTAAATTACCAAATGAACCATTTGAATTGTTCATTTGGTAAACTTGTCGTTACGAGAACTGCTGATACATGGCAATATCATGAAGTGTTAACAGATTCTGATACGATGATTTTTCCTGAGGAAGATTATCAGCTTGATTCAATTGATCAGAAAGGTTTTGCAATAGGTGCATTTGATGATAACAAATGTATTGGTTTAGGTATTTTTGAAAAGGATTGGAATAAATATTTGTATTTAAGTGATTTGAAAGTCTCTTCTTCTTACCGCGGTCAAAATGTTGCATCAACATTGTTAAATGCAGCGATAGAATTCGCAAAAGATAAAGGAATGAAAGGGATTTATACGATAGCTCAAGACAATAATTTAAATGCTAATCGCTTTTATTTAAAATATGGCTTTGAAATTGGTGGATTAAATACCAAATCATATCAATTCACACAACAAAAAGGTAAATTTGATATTTATTATTATTTGGATTTTAATGCATAACTAAAAAGCGGGACGGAAATCTTTTTAAATAAATTAGATTTCTATCCCACTCTCATTTGCAGTGAATTACATTTAGTTTATCTTCTTCGCTTTAAATATAATCATCATAGGTCTTCTCAATTCATCTTTCATACCATCTATATCCATCATATGTTGAGGTGGTATTGGCTCAACAATATTTTCAATGATAAATTGATTATTTTTAAGTGCTGCAAAATATGAAGTTAATGTATGATGATATTTTTTTATTTCACTACCTAAGAAATGTGTATTTCTTTCCCCTTCTACAAAATAATGATCAACAGGAAAATGCTCAATTTCTCCATCTTTATAAATCAAGTCTTGAGAACCATGTGCTGTAAATATAGGATGCTCTACTGAAAATATAAATTCGCCATTATGTGTTAATGCTTTTGATACTTTCTTAAACAGTGACTCAATGTCTTCTATATAATGAATCACTAATGAACTTAATATTACGTCATAAGTATTAGGTTCCATTGAATACTCATCAATTAAATCAACTAAATAGGTTATTTTAGAATCATGATTGACCGCTTCTGCCTTCTCTATCATTTTTTTTGAAGCATCGATACCTATGACTTCTTTAGCGCCTTGCTGAACAGCATATTTACAATGCCAACCGTAACCACAACCTAAATCCAATACTTTTTTATTTTTAAAGTCAGGTAAATTGCTTTGTAATGTTTCTCATTCTCCTGCACCTTCCAAGCCGTGCTGACTTCTCGCCATTTTAGCATATTGATCAAAAAATGCTTGATCATCATATTGATTCTCCGGTTTCATATTATCACCTCATACTCATGATATCAGAATGAAAGCAATAAATTTAATGTTTTAATAACCCCACTTTCGTTATGATTGATAGCGATGAGGTTTGCATCTTTTTTCAATTCTGGATAAGCGTTATCCATTGCTACTTTATATTTAGCTGATTTGAATAAATCTATATCATTAAGTCCGTCTCCAAAAGCAATTGTTTCAGCTGGATCAATGTTTAATATGCTTTGTATTTTATGAATAGTTGTTCCTTTATTCACACCTAACTTCGTAATATCAATCCAGTAATCTTCAGATGCAATAATATAAACTTCGTTGTTAAAGTAATCAATTTGTTGTGCAGTCTGTTTACATTTACCTGAAGCGTCATGAACCGTAATTTTCAAGAAATCACTTTTAATTTCTGTGAAATCTTTAATGTATGTAACATTTTGATATGACCCATGTACAGCTTTTCTCTCTTCTTCAGAAACAGTATCTAGAACATATGCTACATCTTCCGTACATGCAATAATTGTTTGTTCTTCATCTATTTTTGTTAAAGCATCTATAATATTTAATCCTAATTCATTTTGTATCGTTGCTGTGTAAAGAAATTCACCGTTATATTTTATACGTGTTGCACTATCTCCAATAATGAATGTATCTTTCGTTAAATCTCCTACAATATTTTCAACTCTTTCACATTGCTTTCCTGTACAGAACACAAATCTAATATTATGTGAATCTAGATTTTCTTTTAATATACCAAACGCTTCTCTATCAAACTCACTATTACCATCTAAAAAAGTACCATCCATATCTGTAACGACTAATTTTATATCCATCTAATTATCCTCTTTACTTTGTAACTATTTAATCATATTGTATCGGTATAATTATAGATTTTCAATAGAAAGCATTTACTTTTTTATTTGTTTAAGAAATTTTTTCGGCGTTTGTCCATATCTTTCTTTAAATTTTTGTATAAAATAACTCGTTGTTGAAAAACCACACGCGAATGTTGTTCTTTTTTATCAAATTTATCACCCGCTTCTTTAATAATATTAATCAACATTTGATGTTCAGAGAGATTCGGTGACAAATATATATAAGGTATTTTATGTGCTAATTCTAATACTTGTGTTAAATATTCCATCTCTATCTGTTTATGCATATCAGCAAGATCAATATTCCAACAAAAATATTCTGTATCAGACACACTTTCATTTATTTCATGAACAACTTGAGAATTGATAAATAACCCGTGCCCTTTTGGAACATGTATCAACTCTTCACCTATCCCAACTTTAAGTTCACCATTAATGACATAAACATATTGCAAAGCACTATGTCAATGAATGGGGATGTATCCGTATAACGTTTTGTTTAAAACAGTATGTAAAATAATGTGATGCCAATTTTTATAAGGATATTGAATTAATTCTTCTCTTGTTTCTTCAACAATGATTTCAGTATACAATCAACAATCACCTCAATATTTTGATATTATTACACAATATTTATGTATTATATCATGTTTTAAATCACTATAATCAATATATAATTATAAAATGAAGGTGAAATATATGAACAAGTATAATCGCATTAAAGGTATAACTTTAGCAATAGTTGGTGCAAGCTTTTGGGGACTAGGTGGTACAGTTTCTGATTATTTATTTCAACATCAACATATTGATATGAATTGGTATGTAACAGCAAGACTGCTTATAAGTGGTGTATTACTATTATGCTTGTTTAAATTAACGCATAAACAACATAGCTTGTTTAGTATATTTAAAAATAAGACCAGTATCATTCAGTTGTTGCTATTTTCAATTTTTGGAATGTTTCTCGTTCAATACTCATACATGGCATCCATCAATTACGGTAATGCAGCAGTAGCGACACTTTTACAATATATTGCGCCAGTCTATATCATTATTTGGTATGTCTTAAGAAAGAAAGACACTTTTAAAGCGTTTGATTTAATAGCGATTACTCTAACAATCGCCGGTTCTTTTTTATTATTAACAAATGGGAGTATTTACAACTTAATGGTTGCTAAAAGTAGTATTATTTGGGGAATTATATCTGGTTTATCATTAGCTTTTTATACGATTTATGTTGGTAATTTATTAAAAAAATATCCGTCAGTTCTCGTCGTTGGATGGTCAATGCTTATATCTGGCATATTTATCAATTTTAAAACGCCTATTTGGGATATTGATATTCAACTATTAAATGGCCAAACTATTTTCTATCTCTTATTTGGGATTATTGCAGGTACAACGATTGCGTTCTTTTTCTTTATTTCTAGTTTGAATTATTTAAGTGCTAAAGAAACCGCATTTTTTGGAACAATTGAACCTGTAATCGCCATATTGAGCAGTGCTATTTGGTTAAATGTCGCATTTTTACCATTTCAAATATTAGGGATATTGTTAATATTAGTATTAATACTCACAATATCATTAAAAAAAGGAAATACTTCAGAAGTTTAAAATTAAAAACAACCATACTCAAACAAAAATCATTGTCTCAGTATGGTTGTATATCATTTATAAAAATATTTGATAAAAGTCTAAATCTAACCACTTATCAAATTTATATCCTACTTTTTCAATTTTACCACTATATTTAAACCCTAATTTTTTATGTAAATCAATACTGCCTTGATTATCACCATCAATTCCTGCAACAATCGTTTTATAGCCATTTTTCTTTGCTAAATCAATAATTTCTAATAATAACTTTGAAGCAATACCTTGTCTTCTGAAATCAGGATTAACATATATTGAATGTTCAACTGTATATTGATATGCTGGCCAATCTCTGAAAGATCCGTATGTTGCAAAACCAGCAACTTGACCATCCACTTCATACACAATAACAGGTTGGTTATTTTCTACTTTAGTATTAAACCATTTCTGACGTTCTTCTAATGTTGTTTCATCATATGTGTATACAGCTGTCGTATTCTTAATTGCATCATTATAAATATATAGGATATCTTTTAAATCTTCTTCTTTTGCTAATCTAATCATCTTTCCATCCTCCTTAATTTATATTTAGTATACATAAAGAATACAATGACACAAATTTATGTGAATATAACTGACATGACTGTACAATTATTCAATAACATACATTTGATAACATAATATTATTATTTGAAATTTTTTCTATCCATTTATTTAAACGTAATCTATTTGGATTGATTTGATCCATTTGTTCAAAGTCAACAACATATCCTTTTTCTTCTAGCCAACTTTTTTCAGCAGTTTGACTAGAAAATTGACCTTTTATTTCAGTTTTTATGCCTGTCACAGATGTAAATGTATCAACAACTTCGTTTAATGTTAATTCATCAGAAGCAATTTCAATAGATTGATGATTGTATTCTTCTACATTTTTGAATATTTGAGCAGTTATTTTAGCGTTATCTTCAGAAGGAATCATCGCAAATTTTATATCAGGTAAAATAAATTCTGGAATATATATGTTATCCGCTTCTACTTTGACAATGCGCAGATAATTATCCATGAAAAATGATGGTTTAATAATTGTATAATTGAGAGTGTAAAATAAACTGTGTAAGTAGAGAACGTACGACTCTACTTCACAGTTTATTTTTTATATAATCTAGCGCGCTATCGCTTACTAT